>DOHJ01000003.1 GCA_003535335.1 Paracoccaceae bacterium
CAGTGTCGGACAGCAGTTCGTAAATCATTTCACGGCGCGGCAGGTCCAGATAGGTTGAAACCGAGCCAAATTGCAGGTCGAAATCCAGCAGACAAACGCGCGGGCTGTTGTCTTTGTCGATATTTGCCAGCTCCCAAGCAAGGTTAACCGCAAAAGTCGTAGAACCTGTACCACCGCCCAAGCCATGCACAGCCATAACCATGCCTTCACGATCGCCGGTTGGCTTTAATGTTGATTTCATTTCCTGCGGAACAGCGGGTTCATCAGGGGCAGAGGGGGTGCGCATGCGCTCGATCGCGCTGTGCAATTCGCCATCAGGCAAAGGGTAGGGGATGAAATCGGTGGCACCCATGCGTAATAGTTGATGTAGGGCAATCGGGCTGACGTCTTCGGCGATCAGGATTACCTTGATGCCTTTGTCAATTGCTGTGGTGATGGTATCGCTAATTAATGTCAGGTCTTCTTCGTCCTGATCATCAATCGCTATTGCGATAAATTCCAATTGATCTGCTTCGGACTGCGCCAAAAATGCGTCGGCGTCCTCAAATGTCAGATCACCCCAGCTTTCGCCCAGTTCCGCTTCCATATCCTCGATCAGTAGATCGAAATTGGATACATCGCGTGAAACTGTGCAAGCTGTGAGTGGCGCAGTCTCTGGCTTTAACATCGCATTGTTCTCCATTGCCTTTTGTCCTCTTAATTCAAAAAATGCGGTTATTATTAATGATCCCAGAGGTTTACTGCTCTTCCGGTTTCTTCCGCTGAGGCTTGCATGTGCGAATCGCCACACACGGTTTGCCCCTATAAAACCTAAAATGACCTAGAATATTGGCAACATTAGGGCCAAAAAGCCGTAATTGTTCGACAAGTAGAATAATATAAACAAATCGGGCCTGTGCATGTTTGTCAAATGCACAGGCCCGATCATGTTTTAGCTAAATAATTTGCGTTAGATTTTTTAGCCGCCGGCAACGCTAAGCGTTACACCTTTTGAGGGTTCTGGTGGCCGCTCAACTGCGCTTTTTACATAATCACGGAATATGATCTGGGCATATTTTCCGTTCAAGACCATTGGGTGGCTTTGAACAAAACCGGATACTTCGGTCACAGTGCGTCGATTGCGGCGTTCTTGATTGGCCGTCACCACCAAGGGTTGGGTTTCGCCAAACGAGGCCAGAGCCTCAAGCCGTTTTCTGCTGATCCCTTGAGAGGCTAAATAGCTGACCACAGCGCGGGCGCGTCGCAAGCCAAGGCGTTTGTTATAATAGTTTGTGCCAACCAGATCCGTATGGCCATAAACCCTAAAGCGGATTTCGGGGAACTGGCGGATCCAGTCTGCCTGTTTGCGCAGTGCCGCCTGAGCGGATGCATCAAGCCGGGCGCTGTTGAAGGCAAAATTTACCGTTGAAGGAACCTCTGAGGCAAACCGGTTTGATAAATCGATAGCATAAGATTTTTGACCGGTCTGGATCAGCATATTATTCATGGTCGGATTGCCAAACCCGCCTTGATCAAGTGTGCCGCCGGCTGCTCCATTGAAGGCATTTCTGGATTCGACGGTACAGTTAGCCAAAGCTAAGATGCAAGAGGCGATTGCGATGTTTTTCAGTATGGTTTTCATAGTCTTACTCCATCACATAGCCGTATGAGCCGCTGAAATCCTGCCTTGCAACTTCACCGGCAGCGCCTTTTTGTTTTTTGCCGGCAACCTTACCAAACAGGAACATTTCTTTTTCTGTTGGAATGCGAATGCGGTCGGTTGGCAAGGCAAGCGCTTCGCCGCGGGTCGGGGTGACCAGATGCGGGGTAACGATAATAACCAGTTCGGATTGATGGCGCATATAATCGGTGCTGCGAAACAACGCACCAAGGATCGGAATATCACCCAACCATGGAACCTGCTCATTCAGATCACGAAAATCATCCTGCAACAGGCCGGCAATTGCGAAACTTTCACCATCGCGCATTTCAACGGTGGTCGAGGTTTCGCGCCGTTTAAAGGCATCAACTTTGAAACCTGCGCCCAGCGCGACACTGTTTGTCGGATCAAGCGAACTCACTGCGGCCTTTAGGGTTAAATTAATGATGTCGCCATCAACCACCCTTGGGGTAAATACCAATTCAACCCCGAACGGTTTGTATTCTACCGTAATCGTCCCGTTCTTTTGGGAAACCGGAATCGGGTATTCGCCACCGGCCAGAAACTTGGCCTCTTGTCCGGACAGGGAAATCAGGTTTGGTTCGGCCAGTGTTCGAACAATACCCTTTCTTTCAAGAGCTTCGATCAAAACACCAAGTTGGGTCGAGCCGATACTAAAACCAAGCGCAGCTTGTCCAGCCGCATTGCTGTCCAGATTTAAATTGGTCGATCCTGCCGATCCGATTGTTGTACCCGCAACAACCTGACCTGCACCGAGACCGATCGAGCCGTTCAGGGTTGAGCCAAGCCCGCTCATCATCAGGCCAGCTGAAAGCTGTTTGCTGACCGTGCGTTCCATTTCGGCAAAGCGCACCTTCAGCATTACTTGCTGTGTGCCGCCGACGCTCATCAGGTTCGAGACCTTATCGGGTGCATATCGTTCGGCCAGATCCAGCGCGCGATCAAGTCGGGCCATGCTGGAAACAGTACCGGAAAGCACGATGCCGTCATTGGCAGTGCGCACTTCGATTTGCTCACCCGGCAAAATTTGACGCAAGCGTTCCTTGAATTCGGTAACGTCGGCTGTGACTTGTACCTCGACATTGGTGATCAAACGCCCGTCACCGCCCAGCAATGTCAGGGTTGTACGGCCGGGTAATTTGCCCAGAACATAGATTGTACGGTCTGAAAGCGTGGAAATATCGGCAATGCCCGGGTTAGCGATAGAAAGCTCCGCGAACGGAACATCGCTTTCAACAACAACCGCGCGGTTCATCGGAACCTTGAGCGCACTCGATGTTGCGCCGCGCATCACACGCAGCGTTTCTGCATTAACCTGCGTTGATAACGCAGATACGCTCAAGGTAAGCCCGAATAGGGCTGCTGCCATAAACTTAGTGGTTTTCATGGTGATCTGCCTCTCTGATCACTAGCTCGATTAAGGGTCTAAATTGCCCAATTGATTTGGATAATGCCGCAAACCGGTTTTTATTGCAAGAATCAAACGCTTGGGTGCGGTTTTTTATGTGGATAAGTTGCAACACAATACTATTTCTTGGGGGTGGCTGACTGATTTTGTCTACATAATGCGGTCTGTTCTGTTGACCTAAGGCCAGTTTTAAACGACCAAGCGGCGCCAAATGGCAGATTTGCAGAATAATACATGCCAATTTGGTTATATATGCTTTGACATTGCCCGCCAGATACCCAAAACAACAAAATGGCGTCGCTCACTCAAATTGAAATCCTTTTGCCCGAATTGCGTGCATATTCGCGCTCTATTTGCCGGTCGGTAGATGATGCCGAGGATCTGGTTCAGGATGCGATCGAGCGGGCTTTGCGGGCCGGTAATTGTCCCTCTAAATTGCAAGAATTCCGGCCATGGATGTTTCGTGTCATTCACAACCTTAACATTGACGAGCTACGCAAAAGACGTATTCGCAAGGAATATTCAAAATACCAAGAAGATCTCAATCAGGGCTCAATGCAGATGGGCGGCACGGTGCAGGGGGTTTGAGTGCGTATGGCTTTTGAAAAACTGCCGGGGGAG
>DOHJ01000088.1:0-1751 GCA_003535335.1 Paracoccaceae bacterium
GTTGGTTGTGTGGTTTTTTTGGGGGGGCGGAGGCCATGCGCCAAGGCGGGTTTAATTGGGGCGGCGAGCAATCCGGTCATATTGTGATGACCGACTACGCGACCACGGGTGATGGTCTGATTGCAGGCTTGCAATTTATGGCTGCGATGGTTGAAACCGGAAAACCGGCGTCCGAGCTGGCCCATAGCTTTGAAACCGTGCCGCAAAAACTGACCAATGTGCGATACGCTATTGGAAAAGAGCCGCTGAACAGTGAGGCTGTTAAGGCTGCCATTGCGGATGGCGAAAACCGTTTGGCTAAAACCGGCCGTTTGCTGATCCGTAAATCAGGCACCGAGCCATTGATCCGCGTGATGGGCGAAAGCGAGGATAGCGCGTTGCTGAATGCGGTAATTGGCGACATTGTTTCGGCCGTCAAAGCGGCTGTTTAACAGATTTACGGCGTTGACTGATTGCCAAGCCCAGTAAAATTAGCGCCAATGCGATGAACAATCGGGTTGGCAACACTTCGTTCAAAAACAGCGTTCCAAATATTACCGACCAGACCGGCACTTGATAATTCACTAATGAAATAAACGATGGACCGGCGCTTCGGATTACCTTGACCAGCAGCAAATTGGCCAGAGCGGTGGGTACTACGCCCAGAAAAATGATTGCTGCTAGTGGCAGGCTTGGCGTGACAACCGGAAACCCTTCCATTAGCAAGGAAACCGGAACGATGGCAATTGCGGCCAGCATTGTGGCGATGGCGGCAAAACACAGCGGATTAACCGGTGGCACCAGACGGGTGATGATCGAGCCGATGGCATAACACGACACCGCCCCGATGCAGGCCAGCCGTGCCAGTGGCTCCAGCCCCAGACCGCTGCTTTTGAACGCGTCAAAGCCGATCAGAATGATAACACCGGCAAATCCTGTGATAAAACCGAGGCCTTTTCGAAAGGTCAGTTGTTCTCCGGCAACGAAAAAATGTGCCAGCACCAGTGTCAGGATTGGGCCGGCGGCCATTGAAACACCGGCAAAGCCTGACGAGACATATTTTTGTCCCCAGCTTAGCAGGAAAAATGGCAAGGCCATTGCAAAAGCGCCTAGAAGAAGCGCACCAAACCAAATTATCCGGCCTTCTTTTGTGTTTAATTTAGGCACTGGAATGCGCAAAAACTTTAGCAATGCCATCAGGATTAGCGCCGCAATTGCAATGCGCCCCGCCGCCACTGTAAGGGGGCCAAATTCGCGGATAGCGATAGTAACCACCATAAATGATGATCCCCAAATTAGCCCAAGCGCGCCTAAGCGTAGCCAATTAACCAAGCTAACGTCCACTGGATATTCCTTTGATTGCAATAGGTTTTAGGGATTGGATAGACAAAATATGACGCATAACCAGACGATTAATAGCAGGTTTTGTCAAGCATATTATTGGGTTGGCAGCACGGTATGGTTACGCTCAGCTATTTTGCGGCCCGAAAATATTTACACAAAACCGGCCACTGGCTAATGGCAATGCCCGATAAAATCATCGCCATGGCAAATAACAGGCTACCCGGTAATGGCTCGTTCAGAAAATATGCGCCCAGCAAAACCGACCAGACCGGCACCTGATAACCGGTCAGGCTCATAAATGTCGGACCGGCCGAGCGGATCACAAAAACCCGCAAACTGTTGGCGGCGGCGGTGGGGATTAGGCCTAGGATTACAAGGTAAGTGATGGTTTTTGCGTCTGGGACAGGTGGTGGGCCTTCGGCAATAAA
>DOHJ01000088.1:2156-3176 GCA_003535335.1 Paracoccaceae bacterium
TCAATCGGCGGCAGGCGGCGAATAATTATCGATGAAACTGCATAACAGCTCGCGGCAGTAAGGCAGGCCAGACGGCCCATGGTTTCAAGCGATGCGCCGCTGCTGTCAAAGGCTTGGGCACCAATCAGAACCACCACGCCGGCAAATCCCAGTAAAAACCCCAGAGTTTTGCGCGCATTCATCTGCTCGCCCCGCACCAGAAAATGGGCCAGCGGCAGAACTAACAGACTGACGGCCGACATAGATACCCCGGCAAAACCCGAGGTGACATATTGCAAGCCCCAGCTCAGCAAGATGAAAGGGATTGCAGAGGTCAGCGCGCTTGCCAAAATGATGCTGCCCCACGGGCGCGGGCCGGTTTCAAGGAACAAAGGAAAGCCGCGAAAAGCCCAGATCAAACCTGTGACGGCAGCGGCAAATCCGATGCGGGCAGCGGCCAGCCAATAGGGCGTGATGCCGCGCAATGCGATTTCCATCACTAAAAATGTTCCGCCCCAGACAAAGCCCAGCATTGCGACCATCAGCCAGTCGCCGGTTTTTACATCCGACATTTCCGCGTCTCCTTTTAGGGCGTGTTGCGCCTGAATCCAGTCAGGCGCAACACGCTCTAAACGACTTGACCCCGACGCAAGGCCGGGGTCAATCTTAAATGGTTCGAAGTTGATCGAACTATATTAGTTTTTGTCTTTGTCGACCATTTTACCGGCCGAAATCCACGGCATCATACCGCGCAGTTTCTCACCGATTTGTTCGATCTGGTGTTCGTCATTCAAGCGACGTGTGGCTTTGAAGGATGGCTGGCCAACCGCATTTTCCAGCATGAAATCACGCACGAATTTGCCGTTTTGAATATCGGTCAGAACCGCCTTCATTTTGGCTTTGGTTTCCTCGTANNCCGCCCCAGACAAAGCCCAGCATTGCGACCATCAGCCAGTCGCTGATTTTTACATCCGACATTTTCTGCGCCCCCCTTTAGGGCGTGTTGCGCCTGACTGGATTCAGGCGCAACACGCTCTAAAC
>DOHJ01000201.1 GCA_003535335.1 Paracoccaceae bacterium
CCTGTCTTGCAACTGCAGACCCAATAAACCCGGCACCGCCAGTAACAACAATTTTCATTTTCCAAATTCCCTAAAGCCTAATACACACCCACCGATAGCCTCCATAAGGCACTCAATTTGCCTTATAGCCGGTTGATTGCCGTCTGCGCAATCACATGTTGCGCCGCTGGCCAGTAATCGCTGGCGAACCCGGCTTTCAATCGACCAAATTACGCCCATGTTTTGCGCGCTCTACGCTGGTAGATATCCCCCCATGGCGCTATTTTCTTTCCATACGCACTTTTAAGGATTGCGGTTTGTTGCGTTGACATCCAAAATTACGCTTAATATTATGCACACACACGTCTTATTAAAAAGACGATGGCCGCATTTTTAAAATAGGTATCTCTTGGGTTTAGAACTAATTTAAGGCTATCATCCAGAAAAGGTTTACAAACCTCGACCCCCTAATATGGTCGGGTCAAAAGGATTAAAAATAATGATTGAAACTAGAAAATTTATGCAAACATTGGGGTTGCCGGAAGGTGATTGTTACAGCCTTCCCGATTCTGAAAAACGGTTTGATGATGGCAGCCAATACCGTTTCGAAGTTCCGGGAATTCAAGGCCCGGGCAGCATGGAGGCGCTTTTGGAAGCGCAAGACAAGCTTGGGGTCACAATTCACCGCATCACCCAAACCAAGGGCATCATGTTGCTTCAGGATGATGAAATCCAGCGTATGGTTGCATTAGCCAATCAAGCCAATGTTGAGTTGGTTCTGGCAATCGGTCCGCGCGCCACAACCGATACCAGTGCTTCGGTAAACACGCCCGAGGGGCGGCGCATGGGTTATCGTTTGCGCGGTCAGGAACAAATTGTGCGCGCGGTTGAAGACGTCAAGCGCGCTATCAACTTTGGTGCCCGTACATTTCTGGTTTATGACGAAGGCTGTCTTTGGTTGCTGGATGAAATGCGAAAAGCTGGCGAGATTCCAGCAGATTGTTCCTTTAAAATTTCTGCGCATGCAGGGCATGGCAACCCGTGTTCGGCCCGTTTGTTGCAAAATATTGGCGCTGATTCCATTAATCCTGTACGTGACATCCAGTTGCAAATGCTGGCAGCCATGCGTCAAGCAATTGATATTCCAATTGACATACACACCGAAAATCCTGCCTCGACCGGCGGTTTCATTCGCCATTACGAAGTGCCGGAAATGATCCGGATTGCCGCACCAATTTATCTAAAAACCGGCGGCTCGGTGGCCAAAACCCACAGCTGGGAAACCTCGAACGCGGACGCAGCCAAGCGCGCAGGTCAGGTGAAATTGGTGCAGAGAATGATTAATGAATATTATCCGGATGCCATCAGCCACCCTCCGGCCAAGGGGTAGATGCATGGCAGAAATAACTGTTGCAGAAGCCGCCCGGTTTACCCATGCGGCACTCGCAGGTTGTGGCGTTGGCCCCGATGATGCAGAAATCGTGCTGGACTCAATCATATTCGCGCACACTCACGGCAAAGGCACCCATGGCCTGGGCCGTTTGCCGATTTATGTGCGAAAAATTCGTGAAAACCTGATGACGGCGCAAACGCCTTTGACCGAAATCAGCACAGCACCGGCAATTGCACTTTTGGATGCCGCGCACGGATTTGGCCAGGTTGCAGCCATTCGCGGCATGCGACGGGCGGCGCAGATGGCCAAAAATACGGGCATTGGTCTGGTTGGCATAAGGCACAGCAATAATTTCGGAACTGCGGCCTTTGTTGCCAATGAAGCGGTGAAACAGAATATGGTTGGCATTGTCTTTAGCAACGCCGCGCCTGCCATTGCCCCCACGGGTGGCAAACGCCCCTTGTTTGGCACTAATCCACTGGCTTTTGGCTTTCCTGCCTCCAGTGATCAGCCACCAATCCTGTTGGATATGGCCACCTCGGCTGCCGCGCGCGGTAAAATCCGCCTTGCTGGCCAAAACGGCGAAAAAATCCCTTTTGGCTGGGCACTGGATGCAGCTGGAAATCCAACCGAAGACCCCGAGGCCGCGCTTGAAGGCTCGATGGTCCCGATGGCTGGACCAAAGGGCTACGGTCTGTCTTTGGCGATTGATATTATGGCCGGATTGCTGACCGGATCGGGTTTTGCAGGCACAGCCAAGCCGCTTAACCACCCGGACCAGCATTCGGATTGCGGGCATTTAATGTTTGCTATCGATATTGCGAAATTCATGCCGGTAGATGAATACCAGTCGCAAATCAGTCATTTAATCGCCGCCACCAAGGCAAGCGGTGATCTTGGGGCTGTCTATTTGCCCGGTGAACGCGCAGCCGGATTTATGCATGGTCGCAGCGACCGGATCCCGCTATCTGTTGCAATTATGGCCAAGCTGGATGCCCTGGCCAAAAATCTTGATATAGCGCCTGTTAGCCCATGCGACAATTCAACCGCCAACTCGGGGAAAATGCATTTATAATGCCAATAGAAACCCGATTATGCGCAAAGATATATTCAGCCAGATATCCTAGAAGGAACTTTATAATATGGCCTCGACTCTTCTTGATTCACATTTCTATCGCGACCAGTACAGCAGCGCGCAAATGCGAGCGGTATTTTCCGACGAAGCACGGTTTTCCTCTTGGTTAGAGGCCGAAATAGCCTTGGCACGCGCCCAAGCACGCGTTGGCATCATCCCGCAAGAAGCGGCTGATAAAATTGCTACAGCGGCAATTCTGGAAAACATCAACCTTGAAGAAATGAAGGCAGAATTTGACCGGGTCGGCTTTGCCATCATGCCTCTGGTGCACCAGATCGCCAAGGCCTGTGACAAGGAAACCGCCCGTTATATCCACTGGGGTTCTACCACGCAGGATATTCTGGATATTGGTCTGGTGCTACAAATGCGGGCCGGCTTTGATCTGATCGAAGACGACATTGAAGCCATTATACGGGCCTTGGCCACCTTGTGCCATGATCACCGCGACACTGTAATGGCCGGACGCACCTTTATGCAGCAAGCGGCGCCGATCACCTTTGGTTATAAGGCAGGGGTTTGGCTGGATGAAATGATGCGCCATCGCGATCGGCTGGATGAATTACGTGCCCGCTTGCTGGTCGTGCAATGTGGCGGGGCTGTGGGCACGCTGGCGACGCTGGGCGAAAATGCGCTGCCTGTGCGCCGCGAACTGGCTGCTGAATTGGGGTTGTCCGAACCTGATATCAGCTGGCACACCGCCCGTGACACGTGGGCCGAAGCAATATTCTGGCTGGGAATTGTCACCGCAACACTTGGCAAAATCGCCACTGAAATTGCTACTTTGATGCGCTCCGAAGTGGGTGAGGTGCGCGAGCCCTATCAGCCCGGTCGCGGTGCCAGCAGCACCATGCCGCAAAAACGCAACCCTATTTCCTGCCCGCCCATCATCGCAATTGCCCAGCGGATGCGCGAAATGGTTGGCTCGCAAATGAGCGCGATGATTCAAGAGCACGAACGTGGTGTCGGCGCTATGCCGGTTGAATGGATGGTGGTGCCCGAGGCCTTTTTGCTGGCGTCGGGATCCTTGATGCACAGCCGCGCCAATCTGGAAGGGCTGGATGTCGATGCCAAAAAAATGCGTGCCAATCTGGAAGGTGGTGGCGGTTTGATTATGGCCGAGGCGGTGATGATGGGCCTTGCTCCGCATATCGGGCGCAATCGTGCCCACGAAGAGGTATATGCAGCAGCCGGGCGCGCCATTGAGGCGGGCACGACCTTGCGTGAGCAACTGCGCGATCAGGCTGAAATTAACGCTCATCTATCGCCCGAGGAAGTAGACGAGCTACTGAACCCCGGCAACTATACCGGTGCGGCAGGGGAAATGACCGACAGGGTTTTGGCCCAAGCAAAAGAAAAAGGATTTATCTAATGACAAAACGCTGGACAAAACGCCCCGAGGGATCAAACTGGGGGGACTGGGGAGAAAACGATCAGCTCGGTCGCATTAATCTGATCGGAACAGAACAAACCCGTCTGGGTGCTGCCGAAGTTCGCGAGGGGAAAAACTTCTGCTTGAGCCTGCCTCTGGATTTTCCGGGCGGAAACGTCATGAGCCCGGTGCGTCACCCTCCGGCTTTGCGCCCTGTGATCCGCAATGATGCGCCTTATTACAATTACATATGGCGTGATTTCGACGCCCGTTTTCCCGATATTGCTGCGGATGACGCGGTTTTGCTTTATACGCAATATTCAACCCAGTGGGATAGTCTGGCCCATCGCGGATCAATGTTTGATGTCGATGGCAGCGGCGAGGATAAACCGGTTTATTACAACGGTTTTCGCGCCAATGAAGACATCACAATGGATGAAGACCACACCACTTGCGCCAAGGCGCTGGGGATTGAAAACATGGCCGTACACGGGGTGCAGGGCCGTGGGGTGATGGTGGATTTGCACAGTGAATTTGGCGATTTTCCGCGCCATGAAGTCAGTTATGATGATTTGATGCGGGTACTGGACAAAGACGGGATTCAAGTTGAAACCGGTGATATCCTTTGTTTGTGGGTTGGTCTGGACCAGATCATAATGGGCATGCAGGGCAAACCCGATGACAGCATCAAACGGGCCGGCGCAGTACTGGATGGCCATGACAAACGCCTGCTGAACTGGATTACAGATAGCGGCATATCTGCTATTATTTCAGACAATCTGGCGATTGAGGCCGTGGGAAAGACCTTGGCGGACGACTATTGCGGAAGTTCACTGCCATTGCATGAGCACTGCCTGTTCAAGCTGGGTCTGCCGCTGGGCGAGCTTTGGAACCTATCAGCCTTGGCAAAATGGTTGCGCGCACATAATCGCTACCGGTTTTTTCTTACAGCACCACCATTGCGCCTCACCGGAGCGGTAGGTTCACCGGTAACACCAATTGCAACGGTTTAAGTCCTGTTGATACGGGCCTATAGTCCAGATTTTAGCGAATGAAGGCGATCGTATACGGATAGCTAATGTATAGTTAGTCGTTAAAAATAAACAGAAATACCAGTCTTCGTGTTTTCTTGCCGATAACGCGAATCAATGTGAAAAGTATTACTAATAATCTTGCACTGCTTGGGGGAACATGCAACCTATCTGATTATCCATTTCATTTACTAAATTGAGATTTAATATGACAATCAATAAGCCAACGACTAAAGGCATTGTACTGGCTGGTGGGTCGGGAACCCGGCTTCATCCAATCACATTGGCCGTATCAAAACAGCTATTACCTGTTTATAATAAACCTTTGGTTTACTATCCGATATCTGTCCTGATGTTGGCCGGAATTCGCGATATTTTGATCATTACAACGCCAGAAGACAAGGCCCAATATCAAAGATTGCTAGGGGATGGTTCCCGGCTCGGGGTGCGCTTTGAATATGCAGCCCAGCCCAACCCCGATGGACTGGCCCAAGCCTTTATTATTGGTGAAAAATTTATTGGCGATGATAATGTTTGTCTGGTTTTGGGCGACAATATTTTCTATGGAGCAGGTTTTAGCCCGCTACTGGCAAAAGCAGCCAAAAAAACCGACGGTGCTACAGTTTTTGCCTATCAGGTACATGACCCGGAACGGTTTGGAGTTGTCGAATTTGACAAAGAGCACAGGGTTTTGTCAATTGCGGAAAAACCCGAACAGCCGCGTAGCAATTATGCCATTACCGGCCTTTATTTTTACGATAGCCGCGTAGTGGAAATTGCCAAAAAGGTTAAACCATCACATCGCGGAGAGCTTGAAATCACCGATATCAACCAAGCGTATCTGGATTCCGACGACCTTTATGTAGAGCTTTTGGGCCGTGGCTTTGCTTGGCTGGATACAGGCACACATGAATCTTTGCTCGAGGCATCAACATTTGTTGAAACCATCGAATCCAGGCAAGGCTTTCAGGTGGCCTGTCTGGAAGAAATTGCATTTTCAAATGGCTGGATCAACAAAGCAGCCTTGCTTGAGCAAGCCGGTAAACTAAAGAAAAATGCCCACGGGAAATATCTTAAAAATCTGGCGGAAAGCGCATCATGAGCAATCAGAAAATCTTTGTAACACAGCCATTTTTACCGCCATTAGAAGAATTTCTGCCTCATGTAAAAGAAATCTGGGAAAGTAAATACCTGACCAATGGTGGCCCCAAGCATCAGCTACTGGAAACAACGCTGGCCGAATATCTTGGGGTGGAGCACATGGCGCTGTTTAACAACGGCACCAACGCCCTGATGACTGCATTACAGGCGCTAGAGCTGACAGGAGAGGTTATCACAACGCCCTTTTCGTTCATCGCCACCAGCAACGCCTTGTTGTGGAACGGAATTAAGCCCGTTTTCTCTGACATAGATCCGATCACCCTAAACCTTGATCCAAGCCGGATCGAGGCCGCCATCACCCCGCAAACGACTGCAATTTTGCCGGTACATTGTTATGGTAACCCATGTGATATTGCCGCAATTAATGACATTGCCCGTCGCCACAACTTGAAAGTGGTCTATGACGCGGCCCATGCTTTTGCGGTACACGACAAAAATGGCAGTGTTTTAGGCAAAGGTGATTTGTCTATCCTGAGCTTTCATGCCACCAAGGTTTTCAATACTTTTGAAGGCGGCGCTATTATTTGCCAAAACGCCGAAATGAAGAAGAAAATTGATAATTTGAAAAACTTTGGCATTGAAGACGAGGTCACAGTTTCAATTGCCGGGGCAAACGGCAAGATGAGCGAAATCCACGCGGCGATGGGTTTGGCGCAGCTGAATCACATAAACGAAGCAATTGCACAGCGCGGGCAGGTTGATGCCCGCTATCGTGCCGGATTACGGAATATTACCGGCCTTACTGTTTTGCCAAAGTTAAACCAGACGGTTTCAAACTATGCATATTTCCCAATTCTGGTCGGAGATAATTATCCCCTGTCACGCGATGGTATCTATAATTGTCTAGCCGAGCACGGCATTAGAACCCGCCGTTATTTCTACCCGTTGATTTCCGAGTTTCCTATGTATTCACCATTAGAATCCGCTGCCGCCGAAAACTTGCCGGTTGCAACACAAATGGCACAGCGTATTATCTGCTTGCCAATCTATCCAGATCTGCCGCTTGACGATGTTGATCGTATTTTGTCGGTTCTGACTTTAGCAAAGTAATTTAAATTGATTAGGTAAAACCCATGCGACATAACACCCGTTCAGACCAGTCTATTTTTTATAGAAACCCAAAATCGTTCAACCGATTCTCAGACCACGAAACCTTGCGCTATTGCCTTGGTGGCACACTTTACATGCCCTCTACCCGTTCTGTTGTCGACAAGCTCATCAATGGAAAGCTGACTGATGTTTGCTCCATGGTCATGTGTTTTGAGGATGCAATTCAGGCGGAAGACCTGCAAAAAGGCGAAGATAATGTCATTGATCAGCTTGGCTATATGGCGCAGAAAATACGCGAAGGTGCGCTTGATAACGATGATGTGCCTTTGATTTTCTTGCGTGTTCGTAGCATGAAGCAGTTTGAAAGTTTCAGCGCGCGCCTAACGCCGGAGCTGGCAGATGTCTTATCCGGCTTTGTATTCCCTAAGTTTTATAGCGACAATTCCCATCAGTATCTGGATCTTCTGGTCGAACTTAACAATCGGTTTGACACCCCGCTTTATGGTATGCCGATCCTTGAGGGGCAAAGCATTGCCTATCAAGAAACCCGCAGTGCGGAATTGCACAAGTTGCTGAATCTACTGCGTAAATACCATAAATACATTCTGAATATCCGGGTTGGCGGTACCGATTTCTCCTCGTTTTTCGGGGTTCGGCGCGGAATCAGCTCTTCGGTTTACGATATCTTGCCGGTGCGCGATGCGCTGGCCGATATCCTGAATTTTTTTGGTCGGGCAGAAGAAGATTACGTGATATCAGCCGCTGTTTGGGAGTATTTTCTGGCCTATAAAACGGACAATCTTAAAAAATTGATCAAAAAGAACCTGACCCGCTCATTGCAAACCCGTGATCCAATCCTGAACGATGCTATTGACGGGCTATTATACGAGGTGGTGTTGGACAAGGCCAACGGCTTCGTTGGTAAAACCGTCATCCATCCGTCCCACCTTCTCTATGTTAATGGAATGCAGGCTGTTACCCGCGAAGAATATGAAGATGCTTTGCAAATTCTGGATACTTCGGGTGGGGTGATCAAAAGTGCAAAATCAAATAAAATGAACGAGATCAATCCGCATCGCAATTGGGCCAAGCGCATTTCCCGTCTGGCAGATGCTTACGGGGTGATTGAGGATGAAAGCATGTATACCGAGCTGTTTAAAAGCGGACATTCCGACTGATGACAAGTGCCAGCACCCTATTGGTGGACGGGCCATAGCTGCGGCAATGGGGCAAACAGAGAAGAAATGAGGCGTTATTAGTATCGAAAATCGCCCCGCCAAAGTCACCATTGGCTTGCAGGACGGCCACCAGATTAACGCACGCGTTGATTTGCCAAAAGGCGAGGCTGAAAGAATGTCCGAAATGGCACTTGACCCGAACGACAAAAAGCTGGACCTTCTTGATCTGCTTTAAGTGCCGTAACCACTGATTGGTGCCAACAATGATTTTCCATGCCTGACAAGCAAGCCCCGTATTGGACCGGAATGATTTCCATCTGGCGAATTCGCGCAATTGCACGCCGTGTGTTTTGGCGGCTTTTCGATTGGATGGCGGGCAAGCGCAATCAAAGACGAGCTCTAGGCCATGTCTATAATAAGCTTGTCAGTTTAAAGCACTCAAACAGGCCTATCCGGGTCGGTTTCATCGTTTGTAGCCCCGCCAAATGGAGTGCAAACTCGTTGTTTCTTGCATTAAAAGACAACCCTGCCTTTGACTGCGGTTTTATCTGCTGCCTATCGGATACTGATTTACGTTTGAAAAAGCCCAAGCGGCGCTTGCAATATAATGGAATGCGCGAGTTTTTTGCTGCATTAGGACCGATCTGGCACGACCTATATCATGACAAAATGGACCGGATGCACGACCCCGCCAGCATTGATTGTGATATTGTATTTATCCAACAGCCATGGGGCATGCAAGATTTTCCTCGTCTCCTGTCAGGCCGAATTTTATCTGCCTATCTGCATTATGGGTTCGCAATTATCAGCAATGACAGGATGCAATTTCAGCTGCCGGATTTCCATCGCTATCTCTGGGCCTATTTTGCCCAGACCGAGGCGCATGCGCGCACTATTAGTGCCGATAAAAACGAAACGGTTTTGCTGCCCTGTAAAGTACAGGCTGTGGGCTATCCCAAGCTTGATGGCTACCTGATCCCAGCAAATAAAAATGCGGGGCACGGTTTGTGGCCCCGCTCATTGTCAAAGACACGAAAACGGGTGATTTTTGCACCCCACCATGCAGTTGGTGCCGCTACGTTAAACATGGCAACCTTTCATTGGTCCAGCCCAACTATTTTGGATTTGGCAAGGCAATATCCCGAAATGGATTTTATTTTAAAACCACACCCAAACCTCGCCCATGCCTATAAAAATCGAAAAAACTACGGCGGGCAGAGCTATGAGCAGTGGTCCGTAACATGGAGAAACATGCCAAATTGCGGTGTTTTTGACAGCGGTTTGTATTTTGATTTATTTAACAGCTCGGATCTGATGATTACCGATAGTGGTTCTTTTCTAGCGGAATATTTACCAACTGGGCAACCGATTATCCGGCTTGTCTCTTCGGGTGCCCAGCCGTTCAACGCCAGTGGCCAGCAACTAAATGATGCGTTTTATGTCGCGGATGATAGCACCGGCCTACAGCAGGTTTTTAAGCAAATTGCGGTCGGGAAAACCGATCCTCTCGCCTCGGTTCGACAAGATAAACGCAGTCTCATCCTGCCTTTTGACAAACCCGCCGCCGAGATGATTATTGATAGTATTTCCGAGTGTATGGAAAGAGCCGGCCCAAATGATAGCCCAGATGCCAAATTACCTTAAAATAGCCGGTAACGGATACCATAATAAGCGTAGTTGGCAAAATACCATAATGATTTTGTCAACGACAGTTTTTCATACTGCCGAAAGATACACCACATATCCAGTGCCCCGGCTAACTTGTTTGCCGATAACGAACCGCTTGCCACCCGATATACTGCCAGATCTTCATCAAGCCCCAGAGCAGGGCCGGTTTTGCGGATAATTTGTAACCAAAGTGCGAAATCATGCTGGCGCCACAATTGTGGCATCGGCCATTTTCCAATTAACTTGCTGTCGTAAATTACGGTCAGGCAGCCAATTACATTGCGCTTTAGCAAAGTTTCGTAATCAACCACAGCCATGGCCGACACTCGTTCTTTTAACTCACCTTGTTCTGAAAACCGGCTATATCCCGTAAAGCTCAGCTTTGCATTCCGCTCTTTCATAAAATCGAGCTGGCGCTGCAATTTGTCAGGGCACCAAAGATCATCGGCATCGAGAAAAGCAATGAACCGGCCTCTGGCCGCCTCCAACCCGTAATTTCTGGCGGCAGCAGCGCCCATATTACTGTCCATAGTCAAAAGCCGAATGCGCTTATCAGTACCCGATAGGCCAAGTGCAAACTCTGCCGTTCCATCTGCCGATCCATCGTCGACCAACAAAAGCTCCCAATCCTGATAGGTCTGATTGCGTACGGATTCTACAGATTGAGCTAAGCTGTGCTTGCAATTGAAAACGGGCATTAAAATTGAAACACTCAACTGGTTCATTCACATTTCTATTCTGGCCTGTAGCAGTCCCTTAATCATCTGTAAAAAACCTTACAAAGTTACAAAACTTGCCGGGCAAAGGCTCCATGTTCGAGGCACAAACTATTCTTAGGCGCATAAGAATGCAAGAAATATGTATCAAGATCAGACCATTCGAAAACCAGCATCGGTTGGTGATTTTTACATCTGTGCCGCATTCCAGCTAGAGGCACACATTTCCAACAAACCAAATTCCGCTTTAAACCCTAACAGCGCAAAGGCGAGACTAACATCGGCGTAACAGCTTGCAATGTCACCGGCACGGCGCGGTACGATTCGATAAGTCAAATCCTTTTGCGAGACTTTTTTAAAACACTCAATCATCTCTAGCACAGAATAACCATTCCCAGTGCCCAGATTAACTGTATGTCCCTCTCCGCTTTGCAACAGATTTTGCAAAGATAAAACATGCCCGCGTGCCAAATCCGTGATGTGGATATAATCCCGTAGACCTGTGCCGTCCGGAGTATCGTAATCATCGCCGTAAACCGTCAGATACGGATTTTGGCCCCGGGCAACCTCGAGCATTCGTGGCATCAGGTTTTCCGGTGGTGCGGCATTACCGCGCGGCGCTTGAAGCAACAAACCCGAAGCATGCGCCCCAACCGGATTGAAATACCGCAAAATCCCGACAGTCAGTTCTGGCTGCGCTAATGAGATTTGCGCCAGCATCTGCTCGCCTACCAATTTGGTAAATCCGTAAGGGTTGGCAAAACTCAGAGTTGCGGTCTCAGGAATTGGCAAGCGTTGCGGCGTACCATAAACTGTTGCAGACGAGGAAAAAACAAATGTTTTAACCGAATATTTCTCGATTACCTCTAGCAGATTGATTAATCCAACGCAATTATTTTCAAAATAATCCAAAGGCCGGTGAACCGAATCTGCCACCGATTTCTTAGCGGCAAAATGGATTACCGCATCAAAATCATTGTCGGCAAACACCCGTTCAATCGCTGTTTTATCCAACAGATCACCCTTTACCCAAGGTGCAGTTTGACCAGTAATACTGGCAATCCTTTCCGGTGTATCCTTATCTGCATTTGAAAAGTTATCAAAAATAAACGGTGAAAATCCAGCCGCCTGTAGGGCTACAAATGTATGTGCGCCAATATAGCCCGCGCCGCCGGTTAGAAGAATTTTATGTGTCATGAACCCACTTTAACATTTATATTTAGCAACAGGGGAATTTTACAAAAAGGAAAACTATAATTCACCTTGGGTACGTCCAGCATGAAAACAAACAGCTATAATCGCGTTTTAGTCCGACGGCTGAGTAAGCGACCGACCACAAAATACATGGTATTGCGCATAATGTAAATTTCCAATCGCATGTTCTGACGGTTGATATACTCCAGATCCCATTTCAGCTTGCGGGCAGTACCGGCTTCATCGGCAGTATACCCGTATTTAAGCTGGGCTAGCCCGGTTATTCCCGGCAGCACTCTTTGGCGACGCCCATACCCATTGATGCCTTTTTCATATTTTTTGTAGAAAGAAACCTGTTCGGGGCGTGGCCCAATAATCGACATTTCACCCTTAAGTACATTTATGATCTGAGGCACTTCATCAATACGGCAGTCACGCATAAATGCACCTAAACGATTAATCCGTTTTGTCTCTTGTGTAGCAAACCGCGGATCACTATTTTTACCAACCATAGAACGGAATTTGTAAATGTTAAAGCGCACACCGTCTTTACCCACCCGTTCTTGAGTAAACAAGACCTCCCCCGGGTTTAGAAAGCGGTTCACGATAAACAAGAACAAATAAAGGAGCACCAGAACAGGCAAAAGCATAACAGAAATCAGAATATCTATGCTACGCTTGAAGAAGCGAAATGACAAACTGGGATGGATCACCGCATATTGACTTGCCTTTACGGCAACCGTTGGGTGAAGAACATCAGGGCTAAATTTTTCTATCGGCAAAATTTCTCTCTCACAGAATAGTATATTCAATTTAAAATAATTTCATAAAAATAACAACCTATTAGAATCGTCCCATCAACCAAACATTGGCGAATTTATACATTATGAAAGCTAATGTTCCAATATTTCCTTTCCCAAGCATATAAT
>DOHJ01000047.1:0-181 GCA_003535335.1 Paracoccaceae bacterium
CAGCCGTGCCGAGGATCATCGGGGTTGCAAGTGTGAGCCCAGCGGCCTCTGCGACCTCGACCGGTACTGATTGGAAAAAGCCGATTAACAGCCATGTGCAGAACGGAATGGTAAAGCCCAGATGTGCCAGTGACAGACCAAACAGGGAATTGTTCAGGCCAACCATCAGCAGGATTGATAA
>DOHJ01000047.1:553-3260 GCA_003535335.1 Paracoccaceae bacterium
ATGGCGCGGGCCATAATTCGGCGGCCGGGAAATTCAAGCCGTGCAATCGCATAAGCGGCAAGGGTCGAACAAACCAAGGTGATGGCCGTCACGTTCATCGCAACGATAATACTGTTCCAGAAAAACGTCATATATTCGGTATCAAAAAATATGGTCCGGTAACTATCCATTGTCGGGTCCGTAGGCCAAAGCGTTACATCCCGACCGTAGATTTCCTTGTGCTTTTTGATCGAGGTGGCGAACATCCAGTAAAACGGTGTCAGCGTCCAGATCACCATGATTATCAGCATAAAGTTACTGAACCAGCGCCAATTGCGTTCAACCGATTTTGTCGTTGGGGTGATCATGTGTTTTTTCCTTCCAACATCTTTTTGGACAACAGCACAACCAGAACGGCAAGGATCGGCACGAAAACCAAATTCACAGCCGAGCCAATCCCGAGCCGGCCCGCCAGCAAGGCGTAATTATACGAAAGATTGGGTAAAATCTGGGTTGAATTGGCTGGACCGCCGTTGGTCAGGGTCAAAACATAAACCACATTGGTCGAGGTGAAAATCGACGATAACATCACCACAACCGCAAAAACCGAACGCAGCTGCGGAATGGTGATGTGCCAAAATTCCTGTATCCTGCCCGCACCGTCCACCCGCGCGGCTTCATATAAATCTTGCGGGATGGCTTTTAGACCGGCCAAAAAGCTCATGGTGTAAAACGGCGTTCCGGTCCAGACCACAACGGCCACCACGGAATACATCGCCAGATCCTTTTCCCCAAGCCAGAATATAAAGTCACCCGAGCCAAACCAGCGTAACAAAATCGTATTAAAAAGCCCGTTGAAATCATCGTATATCCAGCGCCAATTCAATGCGGCCACAATAGGTGGAACGGCCCAAGGCACAAAAAGTATGGTTTTAAAATGGCGTTGAACGGGCGTTCCTTGTTTAAAATAAGCGCCATTATCAGGCCAAAGCTAAATTTTATTGCAACCGCAAGAATGGTGTAAAAAATGGTATTCTTAATGATTTTCAAGAACACTTCATCGGAAAACAGCTCGATATAATTACCGAACCCTATAAATCGTCCCGGAGCACCGGCGACTTTGTCTTGAAAGCTGATTCAAAAGGCGGAAATGAACGGGTAAACCACAATAAAGCATAGAATTGTCACAGCCGGCGCCAGAAACATGTAAGCCAGCGCCCGTTTGTCATTCAGGATGGTTTCAAGGACAGAGATTTTTCCAAATCCGCCTGACATCTGTTTTGTAGAGTTCGACATAAACCAGTTCCCCAATCCAGTTTTGTGAGCCAGAGCCCGCGTGCGGAAGATCAGTAAAGGTGTATATTTTGTCGCATTGTATTTATTTGGCATACACCAGTTATCTACAGAGTTGATCCTCTTTGATTCGGGTTAACCTGTCAAGTAAGCAAGGGTTTTGGTTGTGACCCACACCCTGAAACCGGACTGGAGGCGCGCCATATATTTGTAATTACCCGCCCGCATTTTTCCCCGCTGACCGCGTCTCTAACAAGTTTTGCACCATGCCTCTCGCTCTGTTTCAAGCACCTGTTATGTGCAAATACAGGAGCATCGCCCTATATTTCACTTGAAATCATCTCTGCAAATCGAATCAGTACATATTTTGTGATCACAATTATTGTGGATGTGATCACAAATCGGAAAACTGAACTCAATTCCCTGTTACTTACCAAAAAACAGTTTCTTTACCTAAGTAGTTTATGTTTAGAGTACGCTACATTAGCCAATGATGGGAAAATTCAGTGAACATTCATGAATACCAAGCAAAAGCACTGCTGCGCACCTATGGTGCTCCGGTGTCCGATGGGCGTATCGTGCTAAAATCCGAAGACGCCAAAGCCGTAGCCGGTGAACTTGATGGCCCGTTGTGGGTGGTCAAGGCACAAATCCACGCAGGTGGCCGTGGCAAAGGTAAATTCAAAGAAGCCGATGCCGGTGATTCAGGCGGTGTACGCCTGACCAAATCAGTATCCGAAGCGGCATCCGAGGCTAAAAAAATGCTGGGCCGCACGCTTGTAACCCACCAAACCGGCCCTGCTGGCAAACAGGTTAACCGCGTCTACATCGAAGACGGGGCCGGTATCGAGCGCGAACTTTATCTTGCTCTGCTGGTCGATCGCCAAACCAGCAGCATTTCTTTTGTCTGCTCCACCGAAGGCGGCATGGATATCGAAGAAGTCGCGGCATCAACCCCGGAAAAGATTATTTCGTTCAGCGTAGATGCTGCCACAGGTTATCAAGGATTTCATGGCCGCCGCGTTGCTTTTGCGCTGGGTCTGAAAGGCGCACAGGTTAAACAATGCGTTGGTTTGATGGGCTTGCTTTACAAAGCATTCACCGAAAAAGATATGGAAATGCTTGAAATCAATCCTCTGATCGTTACCGACAAGGGTGATTTGAAAGTGCTTGATGCCAAAGTTAGTTTTGATGGCAATGCAATTTATCGTCATGGCGATATTGCGGCGCTGCGTGATGAAACCGAAGAAGACGCCAAAGAGCTGGCCGCTAGTAAATTTGATTTAAATTACATCGCTCTGGATGGCGAAATTGGCTGCATGGTCAACGGTGCCGGCCTTGCTATGGCGACGATGGATATCATTAAACTCTACGGCTCCTCGCCAGCAAATTTCCTGGTGCGTGGTGGCGGTGCTACGGCTGAAAAAGTTACCCG
>DOHJ01000142.1:0-173 GCA_003535335.1 Paracoccaceae bacterium
GCCTGATCCGGTGTGCCGCGCCCGGCAATCATGTAGGTGGCCACGGTCCACGGTGCGCCGGCAAAGCCGATCAATGTGGTTTCAGGTGGCAATTCACGCGACAGGATGCGCAGGGTTTCGTAAATCGGCGCCAGTTTATCGTGGATGGCATCGGCCGGTTTTAGCGCTGCGGC
>DOHJ01000142.1:258-398 GCA_003535335.1 Paracoccaceae bacterium
TTGATAACCTCGGCCCCTGCCTCGATCTGTTTTAGCAGATATTGGATCGTGGCATCCGTAATCCGGTCCAGCACAATTTCAAAGGTGGCGCGGTCGGTGTCTTTTAATTTATGCGCGGGGGCCTGATCCGGTGTGCCGCG
>DOHJ01000142.1:510-8972 GCA_003535335.1 Paracoccaceae bacterium
CCTCGGCCGGTGTGGTGATGGTTGACAGGCGCGGGCCTTCGCCGGTGACAAACCAGACATCTGCCCCCAGCCCTTGGGGCACCAGCAAAATATCGGCAAACATAATCGCGGCGTCAAAACCGTAACGCCGGATCGGTTGCAGGGTAACTTCGGCGGCCAGATCGGGATTGTAGCACAGCGATAAAAAATCACCGGCCTGGGCCCGCGTGGCGCGATATTCGGGCAGGTAACGGCCTGCTTGGCGCATCATCCAGACGGGTGGCGTTTTTAGCGTTTCACCTGCGAGCGCACGAAGAAGTTTCTTTTGCTTGGCCATGATCAATTCCTTGCTGATTGTTGATCTATCAAGTCCAGCCCCGACGCGGTTTTGTCAAGCGGATATGCCTGTTTTTGCGTTGTAAGACCGCCGTGGCGGGGCTAAGAAAGGCGCATGACACAGAATTTACCAACCCCCGCTGCACCCTTAAAAATCGGCACCCGTGGATCGCCGCTGGCGTTGGCACAGGCGTATGAAACACGCCAGCGGCTATCGCGTGCTTTTGATCTGCCCGAAACTGCATTTGAAGTGGTGGTCATCAAAACAACCGGTGATAAAATTCAGGATCGTCCGCTAAAGGATATTGGCGGCAAGGGGCTGTTTACCAAAGAGATCGAAGAAGACATGCTGTCGGGCGCGATTGATATTGCGGTGCATTCGATGAAGGACATGCCGGTGGACCAACCCGAGGGATTGATACTGGACATCTATCTGCCCCGCGAAGATGTGCGCGATGCGTTCGTTTCAGCCAAATTCAAGCGATTGGCAGATTTGCCCCAAGGCGCAGTTGTCGGCACATCCAGTTTGCGCCGCCGCGCGCAATTGCTGAATTTCCGGCCGGATTTGCAGGTGGTGGAATTTCGCGGAAATGTGCAGACCCGTTTGAAAAAACTGGATGATGGCGTGGCGGATGCTACGTTTTTGGCCATGGCGGGTTTAAACCGTTTGGGCCGTGCTGATGTGGCCGGATCGGCCGTAGAAGTCGATGAAATGCTGCCTGCCGTGGCGCAGGGTGCAATCGGAATTGAGCGGCGTCTGGATGATAGCCGCGTGGCAGAAATGCTGGCAGCAATTCATGATGTTGAAACCGGCCAAAGGCTGGCGGCGGAACGGGCATTTTTGGCGGCGCTTGACGGCTCATGCGAAACGCCGATTGGCGGGTTGGCGGTGCTGCAATCGGGATCAGTATTTTTGCGCGGCGAAATTTTGCGCCCCGATGGCTCGGAAAGCCTGAAAGAGCAAGGTAGTGCCGCGATCAAAGATGCCGCCGAGTTGGGCCGCGAGATTGCGGCGCGGTTGCGGGCGCGGGCAGGCGACGGGTTTTTCGACTGGACCTAATCCGGCAATACTTTGCCCGGGTTCATAATGTTATTGGGATCAAGCACTGCTTTGATCTAGCGCATGGTGGCCAGCGCCGCGGATCATGGGGATCCACGGGCACCGAAAAATAGCGACAACATAATTGACCCATCTGCATAGGTGCCGAGGCAAGCCTGCTATATGCCCTGACCGATTACAGTTTTAATGCCGAAAGATCGTCTGCGCCACCGCTGGCGATTTCACTGATCAATGTATAAAGACGCTTTTTCAGTTTTTCATTCTTTATATTTGACAGCAGATTGGCAATGCGGGCTGTTTCAATATCTATTGGCGGCATGCTCGTGTAATCTTCACCTTCCAGACCCTCAAAGAAATAAGACGGTGAAACGCCCAATAGTTTTGAAATCTCGAACATGCGGCTGGCTGAAATCCGATTGGCACCTGTTTCATATTTCTGCAATTGCTGGAATGAAATGCCTAACATGTCGGCTACATTTGATTGGGTCAATCCACGAATGGTGCGGATTTCTTTTGCACGTTTTCCAACGTGAAGGTCTACAATATGTGGCATAGCTAACTCCTTGTTTTCGCTCTAAGCGAGAAAGCAGTAATCCTGCAATCTATCAATTCGTTAATTGCGTTTTAAAAAGCGGCATTAATCATACATTGATGGGTGATAGATGTACCATGGCTTTTTGTCGATCTTGCCGGCTCGCTGTAGATACGATTACATACTATATGTCAAAAAGATACCAGGAACTATTCCTGGCACAATCATGAATCCGGAGACCAAATTGTGGAATCACAAAGCCAGGCGCTTTTGTACAGCCTTTTAAGATCATACATTAGCCTAGCAAAAACACTTAACCTGTCCCAGACAGTTAGGGACCTGCAGAGCACGCGTCAGACGGTAAGGCGCCATATTTCCCTTTTGGAAAAACAAAAGGGTGCTGCATTATTTTGTTTAAAAGATCGTCAGTACAGGTTGACCGAGGCGGGGCAAAGTTCTTTGCAAGAAGCCGAAAACCTCATGTTACGGGCCGAGGCATGGTTCAGCAACCAAACCGTTCAGATTAACGGGCTAGCCCATCTTGCTTTTGATCCAAAGAAATCGGGATCCGATTTTTGTTATTATCTACAACAGCACCCATTTAGCCGCTTGTGGCATGACGGCTCTGCACTGCTGCAAACCGGATTTCAGCTGTGGGCAGAGGCAAAAGGTGAAATAGAAAGCCCGGCATTTGCGAAAATCAGGCCCTATTTGGTGGTCTTCAGGCAGCATGGTGATGACTGGATTTGTGCGGATATTGGTGAAAAATCATCCTATGCAACATGGCACGGCTGGGAAAAACAACGCAGTAGTATTGGCCGCGAAATAACCTGCTTATCTGGCGGTCCAGCGATAGCAAAATTATTAACGCAGCCGTTTCTGGATGTTAAGCAAAGCGCATCTGTTCGTCTTGATCACATTTTTATGCACAGAGAGGTGAAAGATAGCCCCGAGAAAATGCCAGCCAGTTTCCAGAGGTTGCTTATGGGTTGCCGGTTTCCTGATGGAAGCTTTGCGCTTGCCTCTTTGATTGACCGGACCAGAAATATCAAGATTGAAGGGCTGGATGATAGTTTGGTGAATTCCATGCCTGAAAAATACATTATGAACGTTGAGATTAGCGCGCACGACTAAGCACTGAACCCCCGATCAAGGTTCAGTAGCCAGATTATGTTTTCAGGTTCTAACGCTTACGGTCGCGGCGTGATGACATGGGCTGAAAGGCCACGCCGACATGCGCCTCGCAATAGGGTTTTCCCGGCTCTGACGTCAAACCGCAGAACCAGAATTCTTCTGTTGCAGGGTCGCCGATTGGCCACTTGCATGTGCGCTCGGTCAATTCCATCAGGCTGATTTTTTTCGCGCCTTTTTCCACTTCGCGCACAGTTGCCAGCGCTTCCGGGCTGATTTCATTGGCGGATGGTTGCGGTGGCAAGGGTTGCCCCGCCGGTATAATCGCCTTGCGTGGTGGCAGCGGCGTTTTAGGTGCAATAGATGCGGGCGTTGCCGCGGCTTTAGCTGCCGGTTTTGCTCGCGCTGTGGCCGGTTTGGCGGCCGGTTTGGCTTTTGCGCCTGTTTTTGCCCCGCCGGTTGCGCGGTTTGATAGCCCCAACCGGTGCACCTTGCCAATCACTGCGTTACGGGTCACGCCGCCCAATTCCTTGGCAATCTGGCTTGCTGATTGGCCTTCGCCCCACATTTTGGTTAACGTCGCTACGCGGTCATCAGTCCAGGCCATTTGCTTTCCTTACAAATTGAAAATGGCCGCGGCAGGCAGTTTTGCCCATTCCCTACGACCACTAAGCAGATAATTGTCAGTGCCATTTTATACAGACCCTATAAGCAGGATACAAGCGCAAGCTAGCCATCATCTTCTTTTGCTTTGCTCAGCCGGTCCAATCGCAGCCGGTGCCGGTCATCGCTAAGCCGCCAGACCGAGCCAAAGGTGGCCAGCAACACCCCAAGACCGGTTGCACCAGCGATCAGGAAGGTGATTAACAGCTGGTATTTAACCGCCTCGTTCGGGTCAACGCCCGATAATATTTGCCCTGTCATCATGCCCGGTAAAAACACAATGCCGGTGGCGGCCATGCCATTGATAGTAGGGATAAATCCAGACCTTAACGCCTGCCTGACAACAGGGAACAAGGCTTGCCACCGGTCCGCGCCCAGCAGGATTTTTGCCTCGATTGCGGTGCATTCACGTACCACGGATGTATGCAGCGAATCCTGTGCCAGACTGATGCCGGTCATGGCGTTTCCAAGGATCATGCCAAACATTGGCAAGGCAAAACGCGGTGTCCACCAAGGTTCGGAACCGATCATTGTCACCAGCGCGATCAGGGTAACGCTTGCCCCGGCAAAGCTCATCGCGCCAGTGCCAAGGCCAAATCCCCAGATGCCCCGCAGCCGGCGATTCTGCCGCGCCCAGATTTCGCGCCCCGCAAACATGCCCATGGCAATGGCCACCAGCAAGGTCAGCCATGGCGATAAAATTGAAAACAGGCTTTTCAATAACAGGCCAACCAGAACCAGTTGCACGGTCATTCGCACAGCGGCAATTGCCAGTTTGCGTTCAAGCCCCAGCTTTAAACCCATCGACAAAGCGCCGTTTATTAGCAGAAATGAGGCCGCTAACATAAGGTCAAAATAGGTTAAGGCAATATAATCGTTCATGCTGTAATCTCGGCCAGTTTACCGGAGTGAAGCCGTAGAATACGGTTTGCAATGCGTTTGGGCTGATTGATGTCGTGGGTAACAATCAAAATTGAAACGCCTTTGACCAGCTGCTGTTTCAGCAGGGTTTCAACCTTTAATGTTGTTTCGTGATCCAGCGCTGCGGTGGGTTCGTCCAGCAATAAAACGCTTGGTTCATTTTCCAGACAACGCAGCAGGGCAAGGCGGTGTTTTTCGCCGGTGGATAGCCGCGATACCTGCCACTCCATTGCGTTTTCTGGCAAATCAACCAATGGCAACTGGTGCGCCGTTTTATCAGGATCGTGAAAATGTGCACCAACCCGGTCCTGCCACCAGCCGCTATCGGCGGGCAACATCGCAACATGTTTGCGCCACCGGGTTGCAGGCACCTCGGCACGTGATATTTTGCCAGCCAACAGGTTGTCGGCCTCATTCGGATCCAGATCGGCAATCGCCCGCAACAAGACCGATTTACCGCAACCTGACGGGCCGGTGATGGCCACGCATTCCCCATCCTCCAGTCTAAAACTGACAGGGCCAATCATCAGACGGCGTAAATTTGTGACGTGCAGCATGGCGCAACTAAACGCCTAATTTTAGTTTAACGCAACCTTGCCTGACGCCATGCTAAAATCATAGCGCCGCTGACAATAATAGCCGCGCCTAAAATGCTGATGAAATCGGGCAGGGTCGCGTAAAAAAGGTAATCGTAAAGCGTGGCAAAAATCAAGGTTGCGTAGATAAACGGCATCACAAAACTGGCATCTGCCCGACGCATGGCCTGAATAAAACAGGTCTGCCCCAGCGCCATCATAACACCCAGCGCGGCCAGTACGCCCCATTGCGCCGCTGTTGCCGGTATCCAGACAAAAAACACGGCGACCGAAGCAATAACCAAGCCGATTGCATTGTTTACAATTAATATCTGCAGCGGTTTTTCACGTCCGGTCAGCATTTTAACCAGATTGGCCTCAAATCCCAGCATAATAGCAGCCCCCAGCGCCAGCAATGCGGCGGGCTGAAAGCTGTCGGGGGTTGGGCGCAGCAATACCATGGCACCGATCAGGGCTAAAACACTAGCCCCCCAACGTACCGGACCAACCCGCTCGCCCAGCATTGGAATGGCCAATATCATGGCAAATACCGGATTCAGAAAACTGATCGCCGTGGCGTCGGGCAGCGGGATATATGCAACCGAAGCAAACATCAGCGTAACACCGGCCCAACCACAAGCACTGCGACCGATTTGCAGGCGCAGATTGATGTTTTTAAACTCTGGTCGCAAAATCGCGGTGACAACCAGAAAGAACAGAAAAGCAAATAAAAATCGGCCAAAGCTGATTTGCATGGAATGCAGAGGCGGGCCTAATGAGTCATGCCCCAACACCTTGGCCATCAGGCTGGTGCCGGCAAAAAAGGCCGATCCAATCAGGATAAAGCCGATTGCAGCGGCGGGATTGGGTTGAACATGCATCAAAAACCCGTAGCGTGATCAATCCAAAAGAGAAAGCGATTTCGCAAGGGGTTTGACAAAAGATGTCGCTTTGTTCTAAACCCAGCATATGAACACGCAGCACCATATCGCCGAGACCCGACGCCGACGCTAACCGCGCCTGACGTTTTGCTATTTGTTCACCTGCGCAAACTTTCCTGGAAATATTGACATGTCCCTGCCTTTGCGCCACCCCGTACTGGAATCAGGTACTTCTTCTTAAGGATAATTTCTATGATACCCTCTGTTTTACCCACCTATTCCCGCGCTCCGCTATCGTTTGTCAAAGGCCAAGGCAGTTGGCTATTTGAGGCAGACGGGCGCCGATTTCTGGATTTGGGGGCGGGGATCGCTGTGAATGTGCTGGGTCATGCCAATCCGGATCTGACGGCTGCCTTGACTGAACAGGCGGGCCAACTTTGGCACACCTCGAACCTGTATGAAATTCCGCTACAAAAGGCGCTGGCCGATAAGCTGGTTGATGCAACATTCGCCGATACGGTGTTTTTCACCAATTCCGGCACCGAAGCATGCGAGCTGGCGATAAAAATGACGCGCAAATACTGGTTTGAAAAAGATCAGCCCGGGCGGGTGAAAATTATTGCCTTTGATGGCTCATTTCATGGCCGTTCAGCTGCGGGAATTGCTGCGGCCGGATCGGAAAAAATGACGCATGGCTTTGGCCCGCTATTGCCCGGATTTGCGCATCTTGCGTTTGATGATCTTGATGCTCTAGAGGCTGAAATGGATGAAACCGTTGCTGCCGTGATCATCGAGCCGATACAGGGCGAAGGCGGCATTCGTCCGCTGTCTGATGCCTATCTTCAGGCGCTCAGAAACGCTTGCGACGCGGTTGGTGCGCTGTTGATTTTTGACGAAATTCAATGCGGCATGGGGCGCACGGGAAAATTGTTTGCCCATGAATGGGCCAAAACAACACCGGACATCATGCTGGTGGCCAAAGGCATCGGCGGTGGTTTTCCACTGGGCGCTGTGCTGGCCACAGAAAACGCGGCATCGGGCATGACCGCCGGCACGCATGGCTCGACCTACGGCGGCAATCCGTTGGCTTGCGCTGTGGGAAATGCGGTGATGGATATTGTTGCAACGGATGAATTTTTGGCCGATGTCAGCCGTAAAGCCGGTGCTTTTCGTCAAAAGCTGGAAGGCTTGGTCGATGCCCAGCCTGAGGTGTTTGAAGCCGTGCGCGGATCGGGCCTGATGCTGGGCCTTAAATGCAAGGTGCCGAACATGGATCTGATAAATGCGGCCTATGAAAACCAGCTGTTGATCGTGCCTGCCTCTGACAATGTGGTGCGCCTGCTGCCCGCGTTAAATATTACCGATGACGAAATTTCCCAAGCCATGAAGCGGCTGGAATCGACCGCGAAATTTGTTTCCAAAGGATTAAAGCAATGAATAACTTTCTAGATCTGCACACCACAGACGCGACGGATTTGCGCGGCATCATTGATCAGGCCCAAAGCATGAAAACGGCCCGCAAAGGCCAGCTCAAAGGCACGCCGGATGCTGATCAACCGCTGGCAAACCACATGGTCGCGCTGATTTTTGAAAAACCCTCAACGCGTACGCGGGTTTCCTTTGATGTGGGTGTTCGGCAAATGGGGGGGCAAACGCTGGTTCTATCGGGCAGTGAAATGCAGTTGGGCCACGGCGAAAGCATTGCCGATACAGCGCGGGTTTTGTCGCGTTATGTCGACATGATTATGATCCGCACATTTGAGGAATCTATCCTGCATGAATTGGCCGAATACGCCGATGTTCCGGTGATTAACGGGCTAACCAACAGCAGTCATCCGTGCCAGATAATGGCCGATGTGATGACGTATGAAGAACACCGCGGTCCGATCAAAGGTAAAAAAGTTGTCTGGACCGGTGACGGCAACAACACCTGTACCAGTCTGATACATGCAGCGGGCCAGTTTGGCTTTGATCTGACCTTTGCAGGACCGCAATCTCTTGATCCTGACCCTGAAGCGATAAAATTTGCTCGCTCAAAAGGCGTGGTCGTAACCATTGAGCGCAACGCGGAAAAAGCGGTTCTGGGGGCTGATCTGCTGGTTGCAGACACATGGGTTTCGATGCACGACAGTCAATCCACCCGCCAGCGGCGTCATAACCAGTTGAAATCATATCAGGTGAATGATGCGCTTCTGGATCAGGCCAAAGATGACGCATTATTCATGCATTGCCTGCCTGCGCATCGCGAAGAAGAGGTGACCTCTTCGGTGATGGACGGGCCAAAATCGGTAATTTTTGATGAGGCTGAAAACCGGCTGCATGCCCAAAAAGCAATTATGCGTTGGTGTTTGGGGGTATAAATCGGGGTTACTATGGCCTTCCTG
>DOHJ01000060.1:0-559 GCA_003535335.1 Paracoccaceae bacterium
AGTGGAATGGGGGCAAAACAGGCGATGCACCCTTGGCGCTGGTGGGCAAGGGCGTGGTGTTTGACACTGGCGGAATTTCATTGAAACCGGCCATGGGGATGGAAGAAATGACCATGGACATGGGCGGCGCGGGCGTGGTTGCCGGCGTGATGCGCAGCCTTGCTTTGCGCAAAGCCAAGGCCAATGTTGTCGGCCTTGTCGGACTGGTTGAAAACATGCCCGACGGTGATGCAACCCGCCCCGGAGATGTGGTGAAATCGATGAAAGGCGACACGATCGAGGTTATCAATACCGATGCCGAGGGCCGTCTGGTTTTGGCCGATGTGCTTTGGTACACGCAGGACCGGTTCAAGCCCAGCGGCATCATCGATCTGGCCACCTTGACCGGTGCGGTGATTGTCGGGCTTGGGCATGAAAATTCGGGGGTGTTTTCAAATGACGACGCGCTGTGCAATGCATTCCTGAAATCCGCCAAAATCGAAGGCGAGGGCGCTTGGCGTTTGCCGCTTGATGACGCTTATGACAAGCTGATTGATTCGCGTATTGCCGATATGAAAAA
>DOHJ01000060.1:887-4952 GCA_003535335.1 Paracoccaceae bacterium
ACCGGCGGGCGCGGCGCAGGTTCCATTACAGCCGCCAAATTCCTGCAACGTTTTATCAAAGACGACATGCCTTGGATTCATCTGGATATTGCCGGCACCGCATTGCTGAAAACCGGCTCGACCTTGGCGCCCAAAGGTGCCACCGGTTGGGGCGTGATGGCGCTGGATCGTTTGATCCGGGATCTGCAGGAAACCTAAAATGGGCGCAGTCTATTTTTACCATCTGACCCGCGCACCGCTCGAATCTGTGCTGCCGATGCTGGCGGAAAAATCGCTATGCGCCGGTTGGCGTGTGGTGGTGCGTGGGACTGATAAACAACGGCTTGAATGGTTGGACCAAAAACTCTGGCTGGGGGCCGATGACAGCTTTTTGCCACACGGTCTGGCCGGTGGCGCGTATGATGCAATGCAACCGGTTTTGCTGACCACAGACACCCGCACTGCCAATAATCCAACCTGCATTCTGGCAATTGACGGCTCTGATATTACAGCCGCAGAAGTCGGTGAAATGCAGCGGGTTAGCATCTTGTTTGACGGTAATGACGAAACCGCATTAAACCGCGCGCGTCAGCAATGGAAAGAGCTGACAAATGCGGGCTGCTCTGCTCAATACTGGTCACAAGAAAGCGGAAATTGGCAAATGAAAGCAGAGCGCTAAGCCTATATTATTGTTCCCTAAATATCCTCGCCGAAGGCATAGAATCTCTAGCGCTGCAATATCAGTTTACCAGCAGAAATTTCAATTCTGTGATAGCGCTGCAAATAACTCATCCCCAGCAGGGATTTTTCCATTTCGCCCTCATTCACCGACGCCCTGACCGTCAGATCGGTAATGTCACCCAGCCGCACATTTTTCAGCTTTACCCGTGCGGTGCGCACTTCACCGTTGGCGGTATTTGCGATGTCGCCAAAAAACAGGTTTTCAACATCAATGCCGATATTTTCCGCGTCTGCCTTGGTCAACACAACATCAGACGCCCCGGTGTCGACAACAAATTCAACCGGGGTTCCGTCAATTTCCAGCACCAGATAATAATGCCCGTCAGAACTGCGCGGCACTTCAACCGTGGCTTGGCCTTCGATGTAGGATTGCTGTGGCGAAACATTGTCACGAATATCCGACCACAGACCAACGGCCGCGATCACCCCGATAAAAATCAACCCCCAAACCGCAGCTTGTTGGGCCGTTTTTCCAAGGTTTTGGCGATTCTGTACAAAAAACCAGCCCGCAACCATGCAGCCAAGCAATACCAAATAGATCAGTTGTGCGACATTATCTGTTTCCATGATCTGCAATATAGGTACGATCCGCCGACAAGAAAAGCCCTACTGACCCACCCAATTTACCGCAGTGATGCCATCGATTACAAATTGCACGGAAAGCGCCGCCAAAAGCATGCCCATCAGGCGGCTGACAACATCAATGCCGGTGCCGCCAAGCACACGTTCAATTATTCCGGCAGACAGGAAAAATAGAAAAACCAGCGTTATCACGGCCAGCAGAACCAGCAAGATCGCGCCAATCTCGGCCCAGTCACTACCGGCATTTCCGGTTAGCAAAATGATGGTGGCGATGGACCCGGGGCCGGCAATCAATGGGGTCGCAAGCGGGAAAACCGATGGATCATCAGCTGCGCTGGCCTGACCTTTTCGCCGTTTGGTGCGGCGCTCAAACAGCATATCCAGCGCGGTTAAAAATAACAAGATTCCGCCGGCAATACGAAAGGCGGCCAATGAAATTCCGGCAAAACCCAGAACGGCCTCGCCCAGCAAGCCGAACAACACCAGCAAACCCAGTGAAATCAGGCAGGCCCGAATGGCAATGCCACGGCGTCGCGCTGCATCCTCGCCGGTGGTCAAGGCCACAAACAGCGGTGCCAACCCGATTGGATCAATGATCACAAACAGGGTCACAAAAGCTGTTATCAGTTCGGCGGCCCCCATTTATTTCTCGGCCTTTTCCAGCTTTTCCAAGGCCTTCATCCACATGCCATCGGCCCGATCAATCGCATTCATCACTTCGGAATATTTGCGCTGCCAAGGCTCGGCCTTGTTGCCCGCGTCTTCGTCATAAAGGGCGGGATCGGCCAGCTTTTTGGCCAGTTTATCGCGCATATCATTCAGTTTATTCACCCGTTCTTCGCATTTGCGCACATCTGAACGCATGGCAAGAAGCTGATCCCGGCTGGCTTTTTTCGGTGCGGCTTTGATCTTTTTAGGCTTGTCTGATGCATCTTTTGTCAACAAATCCTTGCGATAGGCTTGCAAATCCTCTTGCCAAACCGAAACATTGCCATCTTTCACCAGCCAAAGCCGATCCGCCACCATCGACAGCAAATGCATATCGTGACTTACCAAAATCACCGCACCGGAATAGGCGGTCAGCGCCTCGACCAGCGCTTCGCGGCTTTCAATATCAAGGTGGTTGGTTGGCTCGTCCAAAATCAGCAGATGCGGCGCAGGCAGGGTGGCCAGCAGCAAAGACAGCCGCGCCTTTTGCCCACCGGACAACCGCCCGACCTCGGTTTCGGCCTGATCTGCCCCCAGACCAAAACCGGCCAAGCGGGCGCGCAGACGGGCCTGACCTTCATTTGGACGCTCGCGAAACAGGTGTTGCAGCGGGGTTTCATCAACGTACAGCTCATCAACCTGATGCTGGGCGAAAAAGCCGATCCGCAGTTTGCGAGAGCTGCTAAACTGGCCCGCCATTGGTTCAAGCCGACCTGATAACAACTTGGCAAGGGTTGATTTTCCTTGCCCGTTCTTGCCCAAAAGTGCAATGCGATCATCCTGATCAATGCGCAGGTTCAGGTCCCGTAAAATCACCGTGCCGTCATACCCCACCGAAACGCCCTCGGTCGAAATAATCGGCGGAGACAGCTCTTCAGGCTCGGGAAAACTAAATACCGTGCGCGCCGCATCTTCGGGCGCGCGGATGGTTTCCATTTTCTCCAGCATTTTCACACGCGATTGGGCCTGTTTGGCCTTTGAAGCCTTGGCCTTGAAGCGGTCGACAAAGCTTTGCAAATGCGCCCGTTGCAAATCTTGCTTTTTGGCCGCAGCCGCTTGCACTTCGCGTTGCGAGGCGCGTTGGCGGGCAAATTGATCGTAAGGGCCGGAATAAAGCGTTAACTTTTTGCCCTCCAGATGCAAAATCGCCCCGACCGACCGGTTTAACAGCTCGCGATCGTGCGAAATTATCAGAACCGTGTGCGGATATTTCACCAAATAAGCCTCAAGCCACAGCGAGCCTTCCAGATCGAGATAGTTCGTCGGCTCATCCAGCAGCAGGTAATCCGGCTCGCTAAACAGCACCGCCGCCAGCGCAACCCGCATCCGCCAACCACCGGAAAAATCCGAGCAGGGCTGCTTTTGCTCAGCGGCATCAAAACCCAAACCCTTCAGGATCGAAGACGCCCGCGCTTCGGCGGAATAGGCGTCAATATCGGCCAGACGGGTGTGGATATCGGCAATCCGGTGGGCGTCGGTTGCGCTTTGTGATTCGGCCATCAGTTCGGCGCGCTCGGTATCGGCGGCCAAAACCGTGTCGATCAGCGACACCTCGTTGCCCGGCACCTCTTGGCTAACACCGCCAATTCGGGCCCGTGCGGGCAGGGTGATTGTGCCGTGTTCTGACGGGATATCACCACGGATCAGGTTAAATAGCGTGGTTTTACCCGCGCCATTACGCCCGATCAGGCCAACTTTGTGGCCGGTTGGAATAGTGGCAGAAGCGGCCTCAAACAGCGGCTTGCCCTCGATTGCGTAATTCAGATCATTGATGCGTAACATGGGCGCGGTTTGACCTAAGCGGCGGCCAAGGTCAATCACCGCTTTTCATGGGCCGTCAGGCATGTTAGCAGGGCGGCGAAATTATCACGGATCGGGCAGGGTGCCCGCGCCACAACAAAAGAAGCAAAACATCATGGCTATTCAGCGCACATTTTCCATTATTAAACCAGACGCCACCAAACGTAACCTGACTGGCGCAATCGTTGCCAAATTCGAAGAAGCAGGCCGGCGTGTCGTTGGGAGCAAGCGTATTCAACTGACATTGGGTGGAGC
>DOHJ01000091.1 GCA_003535335.1 Paracoccaceae bacterium
ATCGGAAAGTTAGATATTGATAGATTGTAAAATCGTGCTAACCTCGTTGCCAATAAGTGCTGAACAGGCCTGCGTTCGGCAAATAACAACAAACGACCTGGGAGCTAACATATGCCCGATCGGGCGCTGCCTGTCCCTGACAAAAAGGGGCATCCGACACAAACCCCCGCAGTGACAATCTCCGCATTTAAATGTGCAGATAATCTGTCTCTTTTAGCAAATTTCAAAAGATGCGCGACGGGTTGGCCCGCACGCCCGAGGCTGGCCTAAAGCAACAACATTCAACCAAGGAGGAATATCTATGAAAATTAAATCAATCCTGTTAGGCGCTGCATGTGCCTTTGCCATGGCCCCTGCCGCCATGGCCGAACGCGGATCGGACGGCAACGTCAATATCATCTATTGGCAAGCCCCGTCGATCATGAACCCCTACCTGTCTGGCGGCACCAAAGATCTGGAAGCCGCGTCTTTGGTTGTCGAGCCATTGGCCCGCTATGACGAAAACGGCGCGCTGATCCCGTGGCTGGTAGAATCTGTGCCAACCGTTGAAAATGGCGGCGTATCGGCTGATTTGAAAACCATCACCTGGAAAATCAAGCCCGACCTGAAATGGTCTGACGGCAGTGCTTTCACCTCGGCTGATGCTAAATTCACCTGGGAATATTGCACACACCCCGAAGGTGGCTGCGCCCAATCCGAAAAATACAACAATGTGATCAGCGTTGACACACCCGACGCATTGACCGTGGTTGTGACTTTTGATGTTGCCAAACCGTTCCCTTACGGGCCTTTCGTAGGCAGCCAGGCACCTATTTTGCAGGCCGCACAATTTGCCGATTGCATGGGGGCGAAAGCACCGGAATGCACCGAAGCCAACTTTAGCCCCGTCGGCACCGGCCCGTTTACAGTCACAGAATTTCGTCCAAATGACGTAATTTCACTGGCCGCCAACCCGAACTATCGCGTTGCCGACAAACCGGCATTTGCGACCGTTTCGTTCAAAGGTGGCGGTGATGCAACTGCGGCCGGTCGTGCCGTGCTGGAAACCGGCGAATATGATTACGCCTGGAACCTGCAACTGGCCCCCGATGTGCTGGCCAATATGGCGGCTGCCGGCAAAGGTACTGTGGTTTCTTCATTCGGCACATTGGTTGAACGCATCATGGTTAACCAAACCGATGTTTCCCCCGCACTTGGTGACGAGCGCGGCACGGTCAAGCATCCGCACCCGTTTTTGACAGACATCAATGTACGCAAATCCCTGTCGATGGCGATTGATCGCGCCTTGCTGGTTGAAATCGGGTATGGTGCTGCCGGACGTGTCACCTGTAACGTGCTGCCTGCCCCTGCGATTTATGCGTCAACGGCAAATGACGCCTGCAAGGTTCAGGATATCGCCGGAGCCAATGCGGTGCTGGAAGCGGCCGGTTGGCTCAAGGGGGCTGACGGCATCCGCGCCAAAGACGGTGTGCGTCTGTCAATGCTGTTCCAAACATCCACCAATGCCGTGCGTCAGGACTTTCAAGCGCTGATCAAGCAGTGGTGGAAAGAAATCGGCGTTGAAACCGAATTGCGCAACATCAATGCCTCGGTTTTCTTTGGCGGCGATCCCGGCTCGGATGATACGTTCCAGAAATTCTTTGCCGATGTGGAAATGTATGCCAACAATTTTGATGGCACAGACCCGGAAAGCTATATGGCAAACTGGGCTTGCGAGCAGGCACCATCGCCAGAAAACCAATGGCAGGGCAATAACATACCGCGGTTCTGTTCAGAAGAATATGACGCGCTAGTTGCAAAATATGCCGTTACTGGCGACATTAACGAGCGGGCCGAAATTGCCAAAGCCATGAACGACATGTTGATGCAGGAATTTGTGATTATTCCACTGGTTGACCGTGGCCGTGTTTCTGCCCATGCAAACAACCTTGGTGGTGTTATCCTGAACACATGGGATTCCGAGCTGTGGAATGTAGCCGATTGGCACCGTGTGAAGTAAACCGCATTTGATAATTGCGGCCCCCAATTCGCGTGCGGGGCCGCAGCATTTTTTCAGAACCATAAACCGAGACGCCGATGCTGACTTTTACAATCCGCCGCCTGTTGCTGGCTGTGCCGACGCTTTTGTTTATTGCTCTGGTAATATTCGCCTTGCTCAAACTGGCCCCGGGCGATCCGATGGCCCAGGTGCCGCTGACGGTGCCGCCCGAAGTCAAGGAAAAGATGCGTGAAGCGCTGGGGCTGGGGCAGCCAAACCATGTGCAGTTTTACAAATGGATGGTGCAGTTTTTCGTCATTGAGCCACAGGTCATCATCGACCACATATTCGGCACCAGCTTTGCCGAGGGCAAATTGCGCGTAATCAGCTGGCAGACCAGATCGCCGGTGATGGATATTATCTGGCAACGCATGCCGCAAACCTTGTGGGTTGTCGGGCTGTCTTATGTGGTGGCTGTGATTATCGCTGTGCCAATCGGGGTGATTTCGGCCTACCGGCAATATTCATGGTTTGACCAGATCGGCACGTTTGTTTCGATGATCGGCTTTTCGGTGCCGACATTTTTCACCGGCGTTTTGTTGATTGTGATCTTTTCGGTGCTGATCCCGACCGGCAGTTTTTTCTGGCTACCATCAATTTACGACACCACGCTGGTGGTTGACAGCTGGGAAACCCTTGGCAAGCAAATCCGCCAGATGATCATGCCGGTTTTTGTGCTGGCGCTTTATAATGCGGCCCAAATCAGCCGGTTTATGCGGGCCTCGATGCTGGACAATCTAAATCAGGATTATGTGCGCACCGCGCGGGCCAAGGGCCTGACAGAAAAATCCGTGGTGCTGGTGCATGTTCTGCGCAATTCCATGATACCGGTTGTCACGGTGATTGCCCTGGGGGTGCCGACGATTTTTGGCGGCTCCTTGATTACCGAGCAAATTTTCAAGGTAAACGGCATTGGTCAGCTGCTGATCACCGCCATTCAGGCCAATGATTTGCCGATGGTGCAGACCATTACCTTTATTTTTGCCATCCTGATTGTGGTGTTTAACCTGATCGCCGATATTCTTTACGGCATTCTAGACCCAAGGATCCGCTATGACTGATACAGCAGAACCAACCAAAGCCCCGCGCAATCAATGGTGGGATATCTGGGGCCAGTTTCGCACCCACAAAGGCGCGATGATCTGTCTGGTGATATTTGTGACGATCTTGCTTGGTGTGGCATTTGGCCAATTCCTTTGGAGCATAGACCCAACCTATATTGATATCCGCGCCCGCAATCAGGGGCCAAACCTGAGCCACCCGTTTGGCACTGATCAGCTGGGCCGCGACACATTGGCACGAATGATCAAAGGTGGTCAAACCTCGCTTGCGGTGGGGTTGGTTGCCATGCTGCTGGCACTGTTTTTGGGCGCGTTTGTCGGTGTGGTTTCTGGGTATTTTAAACGCTTGGATGGACCATTGATGCGCCTGACCGATCTATTTCTGGCCCTGCCGCTGCTGCCGTTGCTGTTGGTTATGGTGATGCTGTTTCGTCAGCCGTTAAGTGCTGCATTTGGCCCCGAAACCGGTATTTTTATCCTGATGGTTTGTGCAATTGGCATCACCAGCTGGATGCCGACAGCGCGGATTGTGCGCGGCGATGTTTTGGCCCTGAAAGAGCGCGAATTCATCTTGTCGGCCCGATCCATCGGCACCTCGAACACCAAAATGATCCTGCGGCATTTGCTGCCCAACGTGATGTCCCCCATCATGGTTTCGGCCACCTTGGGCATTGCCAACGCCATCATCACCGAAAGCGCGCTGTCGTTTCTGGGTCTTGGTTTTCCACCGGACTTCCCGACTTGGGGCCGGTTGCTGTTTGACAGCGTTGACTACCTGCAACAATATCCCGAACGGGTTATGTGGCCCGGTGTGGCGATTTCACTGACGGTGCTGTCGGTAAACTACATCGGTGACGGGTTGCGCGATGCGCTGGATCCGCGGATCAGGGGGCGTTGAGCGACCCCATCTTATTTTGCAGGCGCTCTCGGGGCTTTAAAAAATTTCCGGCATCACATTGCAAGCAGGTAATTCCATTTCGCCGCCACATATCAACGACTTGCTGACAATCATCGACATCAAAGGCGATTTGTTTTCCCGTCGCCAGTAAACGGTCCGGCATTTCCTGCTTTACGATATCATCCCGCCTGGGATCCTTGTCAGCACGCATATAAATCCGACTAAAAAGCAGCACAACCGGCCCATTGGGAGCACCATCCCCCATGGTTGCATTAAATTTGTGCCAGTCCGGTTTAGCCCCTAAAGGAAAACGCGCCGGTGCGAAATGTCAGCTATCGTGCCATCAATATGGAAAATAACCGTTTTCATTTTCAGCTGCCCCGAAATATGTAGCGGCATTAATGCGCTTTTCTGATCCGGCGCACGATCCACCAAACCCCCAGCAGCACAAATGGCGTGGCTATGGCTGACAGCATCGGTTTATCCAAATCAGCCAGTTTGGCCAGCGGATAAAGCGCATAAGTCACCAGATTAATCGCGTAATAACTGATCGCCACCACGCTTAGCCCTTCAACCGTGCGCTGCAAACGCAGCTGTAGATCGGCGCGTTTATCCATGCTTTCCAGCAAAGCCTGATTTTGGGCCGACCGCTTGACCTCGACCCGTATGCGCAGCAAATCGGCGGCCCGCATCACCCGTTCCGACATGCTGGCCAGATACTCCTCTGACGCCTGCACCGTGCGCATCGCAGGTTCAAACCGGCGCAGCATGAATTCCGAAAAGGTCTGGCGCCCTCTAAAACGAGCCTCGCGCATTGCAATAATGCGTTCTGCCAATATGGCACTATAGGCGCGGGTTGCCGAAAATCTGGTGCTGCATTGGGCCTTTTGATCTTCCAGATCGGCCGAAATAGCCAACAATTCGCTCAACACATTTTCTTCGGTGCGTGAATTATTTTTAATATGGCCAATCAGTTCGCAAACCTGCACATCAATTTGGGCCAGCTTTTGGGAAAGATGGCGCGCTTTTGGCAGCGCCAGCATCGACATTGCCTTGTAGGTTTCGATTTCACAAAGCCGCTGCATGGTGCGCCCGACACGCCGTGGGCTGGTATCAGGTTTGGCAAATATAGCAAAACGCAAATGACCGGCGCTATCAATACGGTAATCACCCGCCACCACCGCGCGCTTGTCCAGCGTATAGGAAACCGCGATGCTTTCAGCCACAAAACATTCCCTGATTTTATCTTCAACCTCGGTTTCGGCCTCGGGTATTTCCTCAATCCGGATCAAAGCCGAAGTCAGACGTTTGCCCGTGGCGTTTGCCAGCCAATCGGCCGGAAATTCAGCAAATGCTGTCGGATCAAAAGGCAGCTTTCCGACACCATCGGCAAACAGCGTATAAGTCACAAATTCAGTGTGCAATTCCCATTTCAACTGGAAGCGCCCCAGATCGCAAAAGAAATGCGTGGCGTCTGGCTGCGGATGTGCCGCGCCAAAACGATCCAGCAGTTCAATCAGATGTGCACGGTCCAGCGCCCGGTCGCGGTTGGCGGCATCTTCAGGTTTCTTCAAAGCCAGAAAGACCGCGTGACTTGGCACATTTAAAACCGGAAACGGCCGCGCGTGCAGCTCGTTTGTCATGGAGTATCGTAAAGGGTGGTCTTCGATCTGGCTCATGGGGGCACCTATTTAGCTTGGCCTCAACTAAGCCGATAATCACTCACTGTAAACATTTGATGTCGTGGATGCCTCAAACACCTCTTTTGCCGCATTCAGGCCGTTAATCGCCGCGGGCATGCCGCCATAAAGCGCCATTTGCCAGATGGCCTCGGCAATCTCGCGTTGGCTGGCACCTGCCGCCCGTGCATTTTCGATATTTACTTTCAGCTGCGGCGTGGTCTGAGCCCCCATCGCAGTCAGGGCTGCAACGGTGCAAAGTGTGCGGGTTTTCATATCCAGCCCTTCGCGGGCATATTGCCGGCCAAAAGACCACTCAACCAAGGTTTCGGCCATATCCGGCAGCATATCATCATATCGATCCCGCAATATGGTTTCCAGTTCGGGGTTGGTTTTGGCCAACAAGACGCGGCCGCGTTCCAGTGCGTCACTCATTTTTCAGATCCTGTTCTGCTTCTAGGTTTTTATAAAGCGCGATTTTACGTTGCATCAGTTCGCTGGTTTTTTCCAACCTGACCATATCCGCCTGTATTTTGGCGTAATGCTCCTCCAGCATCTGGCGGCGCTCGGTGTAGGTTTCATCCCCTTTCAGGCGCAACGTGGCATAACGCACCCGATCCGATTGCTTCATACCGGTTGCATTCAGCTGTTCTAAAAACCGCATCCAGCCAAGGCTGGCATCCGAATAAACCCTGCGCCCGCCCCCGTCCCGTGGCGCAGGCGGGATCAGGCCGATTTTTTCATAAAACCGGATGGTATAAACCGAAAGCCCCGTGGCGCGGGCAAAGTCGCCGATTAACATATCTGTGCCATAAAAAAGGCCCCCGTGAACTGATTCACAGG
>DOHJ01000238.1 GCA_003535335.1 Paracoccaceae bacterium
GAAGATCGGCATCCTAATTGCAAATCTTGGAACGCCCGATGGCTATGATTATTGGTCTATGCGCCGGTATTTGGGGGAGTTTTTATCGGACAAACGCGTGATAGATTACCCGGCTTGGAAATGGCAGCCCTTATTGCAACTTGTTATCCTGTCAAAACGCCCGTTCAGTTCCGGCAAAGCCTATAAATCCATCTGGAACGAAGCCGCCAACGAAAGCCCGATATTAACAATTACCAAAGCCCAGACCGAAAAGTTAAAAACCGCCTTGAAAACGCGTTTCGGCGATACGGTTATGGTGGATTTTTCAATGCGCTATGGCAACCCGTCGACCAAATCCAAGGTCCAAAAGATGGTTCAGAGCGGATGTGATAAAATCCTGTTTTTCCCGCTTTACCCACAACATGCCGGCCCAACCACAGCCACTGCAAATGATGCATTTTTCAAAGCACTGAGCGAAGAAAAACAGCAACCCACAGCGCGCACTGTTCCGGCTTATTGTGCCGAGCCAAAATTTATTGATGCATTGGCGCAATCAATCGAAACCGCCTATGCCAAAATGGAAACGCGGCCTGATTTGCTGGTTGCGTCTTATCACGGGATGCCCAAACGCTATATTGCCGAAGGCGATCCTTATCTGGAGCATTGCCAGCTAACATCGCGATTGTTGCAGGAACGTCTGGGGTGGTCTGACGGGCATCTGGTTACAACTTTCCAATCGCAATTTGGACCCGAAGACTGGCTGCAACCTTATACTGTTGAGGAAGTTGCGCGTTTGGCCAAGCAGGGGGCAAAAAATATTGCCGTGATTGCACCTGCGTTTTCTGCAGATTGCATTGAAACGCTGGAAGAAATTAACGAAGAAATTAACGAAAGTTTTGAGGCTGCCGGCGGGCTGGGTTTTACTTATATTCCGTGCCTAAATGATGATGATGCGCATATTTCTGCGCTCGCCAAAATTATAAAAGATAATCTGGCTGGCTGGGTTTAGTAACAAAAAAAGGCAGCGAAATATCGCTGCCTAATATAAATCTTTCACCTTTGATCGTTCATGATGAAATGAACCTTTACCTTAAATAAGCAACACTTGTGTCCCGACCTTGACCAGATTGAACAATTCCTGAATATGCACATTATAGAGGCCAATACACCCATTTGACGATCTGCGTCCGATTTTGCGTGTGTCATGGGTGCCGTGGATACGATAGTATTTCCACGACAGGTATAGGGCATGCGTACCCAATGGGTTATCAGGCCCCGGCGCAATATAGCGCGGCCATTCAGGATTACGTTTCAACATTGATGCGGTCGGTCTCCAGCTGGGGCCGTCCACTTTTCGAATAATGCTTGTACGTCCAAGGCGTGTCAGATCCTCGGTCATTGGCACACTTGACGGGTATAGCTTGTAAATTGATTGATCAGAAGACCAGTAATGCAAGGCGCGTGACGTTGTATCGACCAAAATTGCGCCACCCCTGAGCGAAGAAAAATAGGGGCGCCAATCTAGTGAACGGAAACTTGAAATGTTTCTGTGGGCTGTTGTGGTAATATCTGTTTCCAGCTCTGTCGAGTTGGATTGCGCCAGTGCTGGCGTGGCAAGTGTACCCACCGCAGCAGCCGTTGAACCCAAAAATAAGCGCCGGTTCATGTTATTCGTTACTTTATTACTCATCTATCCTGTCTCCCAATACTGGATACATCCATGTTCTACCGCCTATATATGGCCTGAATGTCGCAGTCGCAAATCAAACAAGCGTTATCCTGCCAAATCACTAAATTGTGGGTTTGATCCGCAACGATGTGATCTATACAGAAGTTTGGAACAATCAACAACAGATGGCTTTTTCATGTACCGAATAATTATTATCGTTTTCTCGGCTCTTTTTGCATTATCTGCCTGCGAAGCACCGGGCCCGCAACTTGATGCCAATGGTAAACCCCTGCCGCGTGTTTATCGTATTTCCAGTGCAGACACGGGTAAAATACAGCTGCGTATGCGGGATTCGATCAATGCGCTGCGGGCTGCCGCAGGTGTTAACCCGCTTAACCTGAATGCAAAACTAACAGCAGCGGCCGCAACCCATTCTCGTGATATGTCTGTGCAAAATCGCCCTTGGCACTTTGGTTCCGACGGCTCATCGCCGCTGGATCGGGTTGTTCGAACCGGTTATACTGGTGGTATGCGGGGTGAAAACATCTCGGAAACCTACGAAACCGAGCTGGAAACCCTGAGCGCATGGATGGGATTGGCCGACACACGCAATGTGATAATGGACCCCCAATCTGTAAACATGGGTTTTTCATGGCATCAGGATCCAAACGGTAAAATCTGGTGGACGCTGGTTACCGGCGGTTAATACCGCAAAATTTAGGGGTTAATGGTTATTGGCGTCCCGTTTTTCACCATGGCGTAAATATCGCGCATTTTGCGATCAGAAACCGAAATACAGCCGGCTGTCCAGTCGGCTGTTTTCGGATCACCCTTGCGGCGCCCACCGTGAATAAATATTTCGCCACCCGGGCTTTTGCCCAAAGCACGCGCATAGGCACGATCGTCTGAATTTGGATATGAAATGCCGATAGACAGATAAAAAGCACTGTTTGGATTGCGGCGATTAATCGTATATTCGCCTTCGGGGGTTTTGCCATCACCTTCGATTTTCTTATGGCCCGTTGGCGCAAAACCCAAATCGATACGATATTTTTTCAGCACTCTATCATGGTGCATCAGGTACATCTCACGGCGCTCTTTGTAGATAATGACGCGGGTAACTTCTGGTCCATTATAGGTTTTGAATTTTGTTGTGCAGCCTGCAACAATTCCGAATAGTAGAATAATGGAGAAAAGTTTTATTATTTTCATTTTAAATACGCTCGCCTATTTTCCAACCAGTTACACGATGCCATAGCATCTGCAAAGAAAAATTAATTCTGAAAATATTACACAGTTTGGTGAAGGAACTATTTCACCTCTTGTTTTTATGAAGATTACTCACTTGAAAAAGCAAGGCCCCACAGATGCAAAATCTGCGGGACCTGATATTAAATGAGCCACGCCGTGACGGGGCACTGGTTTACAGCTCCTCGATAAGCGCAGGAACGGCATCGAACAAGTCAGCAACAAGTCCGAAATCGGCAACCTGAAAAATCGGTGCTTCTTCATCTTTGTTGATTGCAACGATGATTTTGCTGTCCTTCATGCCGGCCAAATGCTGGATTGCACCGGAAATACCCACCGCGATATAAAGATCGGGCGCAACCACTTTGCCGGTTTGACCAACCTGCCAATCGTTCGGGGCGTAACCTGAATCAACTGCGGCACGCGATGCACCAACAGCCCCGCCCAGTTTATCGGCCAGCTTTTCGATCAGCTGGAAACCATCCTCTGACCCAATGCCACGGCCACCCGAGACAACCACACCAGCGCTTGTCAGCTCGGGCCGATCACTTTGGGCAACCTTGTCTTCTATCCATTCGGAAAGACCGGGATTGGCAACAGCGGCGATACTTTCAACAGCCGCCGATCCGCCCTGCCCCGCAGCATCAAAGCTGGTGGTCCGAATGGTCAGAACTTTTTTATTGTCCGATGATTTCACGGTCTGAATGGCGTTGCCCGCGTAAATTGGCCGCTGGAAAGTATCGCCGTCAACCACGCCGGAAACATCCGACATCACCATCACATCCAACAATGCCGCCACCCGCGGCATCACGTTTTTAGCTGACGAAGTGGCAGGGGCAAGGATGTGATCATAATCGCCAGCCAGTGACACAATCAAATCGGCAACCGGTTCGGCCAGATCATGGCCATAAGCCGCATCATCTGCGCATAAAACCTTAACCACACCGTCCAGTTTGGCGGCCGCCTCGGCAGCACCACCGCAACCGGCACTGGCACATAAAATGGTAACATCGCCCAGCGCCTTGGCGGCGGTCACGGTTTTTGCAGTAGCATCAACGGATAATTCACCGCCCGCAACTTCTGCCAATAATAAAACAGCCATTATACAGCCCCCGCTTCTTTTAGTTTCGCAACCAGTTCAGCCACATCTGCAACCTTGATACCGGCAGCACGCTCGTCTGGTTCGCCCGTTGAAATGATTTCCAGACGCGGGCTGACATCAACGCCGTAATCCGCCGCAGTTTTTTGATCCAGCGGCTTTTTCTTGGCTTTCATAATGTTGGGCAATGATGCGTAGCGTGGCTCGTTCAGGCGCAGATCAACCGTGATAATGGTGGGCATTTTCACCTTGATTGTCCGCAAACCGCCATCAACTTCGCGGGTGACTGTGGCGTGATCGCCATCAATATCAATATCAGATGCAAAAGTTGCTTGCGACCAGCCCAGCAATGCCGACAGCATTTGACCGGTGGCATTCATATCATTGTCGATGGCCTGTTTTCCGGCCAAAACCAGATCTGGTTTTTCCTCGTCCACCACGGCCTTTAGAATTTTAGCAACGGCGAGCGGCTCAATATCCTGATGCACATCATCAGCTGCAACCACCAAAATGGCGCGATCTGCACCCATGGCCAAGGCCGTTCGCAAGGTTTGATCGGATTGTTTCATGCCGATGGAAACAACGACGACTTCCGCAACCTTACCTGCTTCACGCAGGCGGATGGCCTCTTCGACGGCAATTTCGTCAAATGGGTTCATCGACATTTTCACATTGGCAAGATCGACACCGGTTCCGTCTGCTTTTACACGAACTTTCACGTTATAATCGATCACGCGCTTGACTGGTACTAGCACCTTCATTTGCGTTTTCTCCTGAATTTTCCCCGGCTCGGGGATTTGTTTTTTCTCTCACAAGATTGTTAGCCCAGTGTTGGCGGGTAAGACAAACAAAAAACGTCACCTTTTATCATGATGACGTCGCGTTTTAGCGGTTTGCGCCGGGAATCCAGAGCACATCGCTGGCCCCGTTTTCATTTGCCACACGGCTGGCAACAAAGAACCAGTCTGACAAGCGGTTTAGAAATTTTACCGTTACGGGGTTGATCGATTCTTCGGCGGCCAATTCCACCGCCAGACGTTCGCCGCGACGCGAAACTGTGCGACATTGGTGCAAATGCGCAGCCAGAGCACTACCGCCGGGCAGGACGAAAGATCGCAAGGTGGTTAGGTTTTTGTTCATGCTGTCAATTTCATTTTCCAGCCGTTCAACTTGCGATCCGGCAAGACGCAAAGGCGGATATTCGGCATCGACATCTTTTTCCATTTCAGGGCGACACAAATCAGCCCCCAAATCGAACAAATCATTCTGGATCATGGCCAGCATCGCGTCCATTTCGCCGGATGCATGCAAGCGGGCCAGACCAACGCAAGCATTGGTTTCGTCGACCGTGCCATAGGCATTCACCCGAGGCGAGGTTTTGGAAACCCGTTTTCCATTGCCCAATGCGGTTTGCCCTGCGTCACCGGTTCTGGTGTAGATTTTGTTTAGAATAACCATCTTGATATCCTTGTTCAGCCTTTGTTGAGCACCCAGTCAAAGGCGCGTGTTGGTAAAATTCGGCGTAAAATTCCCATAACATAGGTTGGTGTTGTGACATAATAGCGTGGTTTCGGGCGTTTGGATTCCAGCGCATGGATTAGCTTTTTACTGACAGCCGAGGCCGGTAGCTCAAATGGATCCGGTTTGTCTTTTTTGGCATAAAGACGTTTCATTACCGTTTGTTCATAAAATTCGGCCCGCGGTGAATTTTTCCAATCGATCCATTTTTCAAAATGCGGGGCAGAATTTTCCCGGATTTTGCTGGTTACCGGCCCGGGTTCGATCAGAATTATATCAATTCCGGTTTTGTGCATTTCCAGACGCAACGTATCGGTCAAACCTTCCAAGGCAAACTTGCTGGAATTATAAGCCCCGCGATATTTCAATGCGGCAAAACCCAAAACCGAAGAGCAGTTGATAATCCGGCCATGCCCTTGCGCGCGCATCACCGGAATTATTTGGCAGCTCAGATCGTGATAGCCAAACAGGTTTACCTCGAAAATAGCGCGCAAAGCGTCGCGCGGAGTGTCTTCGACAGCGCCCGGAATGGCATAGGCACCGTTGTTATAAAGCGCGTCCAGCCTGCCGCCGGTGCGTTTTAGCGTTTCGGCGACCGCGGATTTAATCGATGTTTCATCGCTGTAATCCAGCACGAAGCTCTCTAGCCCCTCACCGCGCAGACGCTGGCAATCATTTTCCTGACGGCAAGTTGCAAACACCCGCCAGCCGCGATTTTTCAAGCTGTGCGCCGCATCATAGCCAATGCCCGATGAGCAGCCAGTGATAAGGATCGTTTTTTGTGACATTTGGTCGCCTATTTCCTGTTCCTGTTTTCTGGATAGGGGAAATTGTGGCGGATCACAATTTAAATAGGCTTGCGCCGACTACGTCGTCGCCCCA
>DOHJ01000008.1:0-1607 GCA_003535335.1 Paracoccaceae bacterium
GGCAGGTTTCACTTGCGTCTTTCATCTGGAAACGAAGCCCGGCTTTAGACCAGTCCTGCGCTGCAGCCAGTAGCACTTGCAAACATAGCGTGCCCATGTGTTCAACTGCGGATGCATCAATGTCCAGATCATTCCCAATCTGGTCTTCTATGGCGGCTTTCAGCGCGCTTACCGCGCCAAAATCAAGCCGTTCCTGTAGTGTAAGCAATGCCGTCATTCCAGATAACCGTTATAATTCGTGCGAAGGTCTTTCACGCAGAATCCCCTTTTCATGTCGTCGATGAAACAGGTTTAGACGGCTGGTAGTTAAGATTGGCTTACGGAATTTGAAATTTTTAAAAATACACGATAAAATAAAAAACATCCTGCAAAAGCAAGGTGTTGTTAGCACCTTTTAATTTTACTCAGAAAGCAAGACTGGGCAGCCAGAGCACGATTGATGGAAAAGCAACCAATGTGGCGATGGTAACAGCATCGGCAATGAAAAACGGAGTCACGCCAACAAATACGTCCTGAACAGTTAAATCATCGCGCACGCCAGCCACCACAAAGCAGTTCAGCCCGATCGGCGGGGTGATCAAACAGAACTCGGCCATTTTGACCACCAGAATACCAAACCAGATCGCGCACATCGGCCCGGACATGCCAAAGGCGCTGTCAGCCGCCGACACCATTTCGCCGCCGTTCAATGCCATCACAGCCGGATAAACCACCGGCAAGGTCAGCAGCAGCATGCCGATGGCGTCCATGAACATGCCCAACACCGCATAGGCCAGCAGGATAAAGACCAAGGTTAGCATCGGTGGCTGCTCTAATGCGGCGATCCAGTTGGAAAAGGCGTCGGGTAATTGTGCAAACCCCAAAAAGCGCACATAAATCAGCACGCCCCAGATGATGGTGAAAATCATCACGGTCAGTTTGGCGCTTTCCAGCAGGGCGTCTTTTAACTGACCCCAGCGCATGCCTTTGAAAACCGCCATGCAAAACACCACAAAAGCCCCCAGCGCGCCGCCCTCGGTCGGGGTGCCCCAAGCATCGCCGCCAAACGGGTTGTAGATGAAAAAGATGATGATAAAGACCACGAATGCAATCGGCGCGGCAGGGGGCAAGGATTTAAAGCGCTCGGCCCAAGTGTAGCCGCTAACTGAAGGGCCAAAATTTGGAATCGTCAGCGCAAGGCCAACGATCAGCGCGCCATAAATCAGCGCCGAAACCGCACCGGGGATAAATCCGGCCAACAGCAATTTGCCCACGTCTTGTTCCACGATGATGGCGTAAATCACCAAAATAGCCGAGGGCGGGATCAAGGAGGCAAGCGTGCCACCTGCGGCCACTACTCCGGCGGCAAAGCGTTTATCATAGCCGACTTTCAGCATTTCAGGGATGGCAATGCGCGCAAACACCGCCGAGGTCGCAACAGATGCGCCGGATACGGCCGCAAACCCTGCCGTAGCAAATACCGTGGCCACGGCCATGCCACCGGGCAGCCAGCCGACCCAGCGCTTGGCGGCCTCAAATAACGCGCGTGTGAGACCTGCATAATAGGCCAAATAGCCGATCAGGATGAATGTCGGGATCAAGGATAGCGCCTGATGCGAGATTTTCGA
>DOHJ01000008.1:1836-1970 GCA_003535335.1 Paracoccaceae bacterium
AAGCCGGTGACATGTTCAGCCTCTTCTGCGGCCTGTGCGGCGGCGCTTAGAACCAGTGGCACGGCGATAGGTTCAACCAGACCCAAGACAAAGGCACGCCCATAACCAACAAGCTGCACCATCAGGCGCAAGCT
>DOHJ01000008.1:2018-2807 GCA_003535335.1 Paracoccaceae bacterium
GCATAGCCGAATTTGGCCCAGAAAATCCAGATCAGCCCGATCAGACCGGCCATACCGGCGGCAAAAGCCACCCGCATGCCCAAAACCACCAGCACCAACATGCCGCCCGAAACCACCAGTCCAATATCAATCGGTTCCATCAGACGTTCCCTTCATCATTCAAGCCGGTGACATGTTCAGCCTCTTCTGCGGCCTGTGCTGCGGCACTCATAACCAGTGGCACGGCGATGGGTTCAACCAACCCCAAGACAAAGGCGCGACCATAACCAACAAGCTGCACCATCAGGCGCAAGCTCAGCACCGAAAACGCCACAGGCACCAGTAGTTTAGCGGGCCAAAGCGGGATCAAAATATCGATCGAGCTGTCGCGGCTAAAGTAAGGCACATTAAAATCAAACGAGCGCAGGAAATGCGAATAGGATCCCCAAATCAGCAGGGCAACCAGCGTTAGCATGGCAAATGTGGTGATAAATTCGGCCCCCCACAGGGCACGCCCGCGCAGTTTACCAACCAGAATATCCATCCGGATATGAGCGCCATCGCGCTGGGTATAGGCCACCCCCATAAAGGCAATCAGCGGCATCACCTGCTCGATCCAGTCGACATAACCGGGCAAGGGCATGTTCATGGTATTGCGCCCGCCAACGGACACCACAGCAAGGATCATCAACGAAAAGATCGCCAAGCCGCTGATCAGCGCCATGAAACCTTCGAGTTTATATAGTTTCCTGTCGAGTTGACTTAGTAACGAGCCATCCTCAAGCACATTCGCAGCACCGGCCATGTGCA
>DOHJ01000132.1:0-308 GCA_003535335.1 Paracoccaceae bacterium
GCAATTGCGCCGCACCTGTAATTCCGGCCAGCGGGTTTTTGATTTCATGCGCCAACATTTCGGCCATGCCAATAGCAGATTTAGCCGAGCCTGACGGGCCGCTCTGTTCGCGCTCGTCGCGTAGGTTAAACAGCAATAAAATCTGCGTGTCACGGGTTGAAACCGGCGCGATATGAATATTACAGCGCCTTTGGATCTGATTTACCGGACCTGCCATAACGTCATTGATCAAAACCGCGCTGTTGGTATTTCGCACCCTGTCAAACATCTCTTGTAGCGGGGCGGTGGCGGTTATTTTGTCAATGCAA
>DOHJ01000132.1:709-3545 GCA_003535335.1 Paracoccaceae bacterium
TCTGCATCAATTAAAAATGCCGGCATCGGTAGCGCATTCCACAAACTGTCAAAATTCATGCCGCCATCCTTGGGCCGGATAACGCATCAGCCAACAGGCGCAGCACAGTGGCCGGATCACGCTCGATCAACACGGATTTTCGCAAATCGCGCGGCGTTGCCACCCCGTCCATGTACCAGCCCAGATGTTTGCGCGCCACCTTGCTGCCAAGGCCCTGACCATAAAACGCCAGCATGGCCTCGTAATGGGCGCAAACCATGTCGATCAGATCGCCAGCTTTGGGAACCTCGGGCGCGGCCCCGTCATAAAGTCCGGCCGCAATTTGCGCCAGCCGCCAAGGTGCCCCCTGACAGCCGCGCCCCACCATCACCCCATCGGCATCCGAGGCTTGCAAGGCGCTGCGGGCGGTTTGCAAATCAACGATATCGCCATTTGCAATCACCGGAATAGATACGGCGCGTTTAACCGCCCTGATTGCCTGCCAATCGGCCTGACCTTTGTAAAACTGGCAACGGGTCCGGCCGTGAATCGTGATCATTTTAATGCCGGCAGCTTCGGCCCGTTTTGCCAGTTCGGGCGCATTTAGAAGCGTGTCATCCCAGCCAAGTCGGGTTTTTAGCGTCACCGGCAAATCAACGGCCCCAACGACCGCATCAATCAGACGCAAAGCATGATCCAGATCGCGCATCAGGGCCGATCCGGAATAGCCGTTTACCACCTTTTTGGCCGGACAACCCATATTTATGTCAATAATCCGCGCCCCGTTTCCAGCCACCATTTTGGCAGCCTCGGCCATTTCTGTGACTTCACGACCCGCCAGTTGAACGGCCGTGTTGGCCTCGAACAGGCCCAGCTCGGCCCGCTCGCGCACCCCCGGTTTGCCTGTTAAAATATCGTGACTGGCAACCATTTCGCTAACCACCAGCCCCGCGCCAAAGCTGGAAACCAGCCGGCGAAACGGCAAATCGGTGATGCCCGCCAATGGCGCCAGAAAAACCGGCGGGTTTAGCTGTATATCTGCCAGTTTTATAGTCAAATGCCTAATCCTTGTGCGATGCGTCGTTTTAACCCGCGCCTCGCAGAAAAGGCAACCAAAAGCAGCAAGCCGTAAACTTGACGTTGCCAGCACGGGCGCATCGCCCTAAACTATGCCTATGACAACAACGGCCTGCATAAATTGGCCATGCGGCGCTGGCACGCCTGACTTTGGTGAAAACATGAGCAAACTGATCGCAACTTTTTTCTACGTCGGCCTGATCCGGCCCGCTCCGGGGACTTGGGGATCTGCTGCGGCGATTCCTGTGGCTTACCTGATCCACGTGGCCGGCGGGTTTCCGGCGCTGCTAATCGCCACAATCGCTGTGTTTTTCATTGGATGGTGGGCCACAATCGAGCACACCCGCGGCAAAGAAAACCATGACCCCGGCGAAATTGTCATCGACGAGGTCGCAGGCCAGTGGATTGCCCTGCTGCCCCTATCTGGCGGGATGTGGTTTGCCAGCCAAGACCCGTGGTTATTTCCGTACCCCGGCTGGATCGCCGCGTTTTTGCTGTTTCGGCTGTTTGATATCTGGAAACCCGGGCCGGTGGGCTGGGCAGACCGTAAAACCAGTGCCTTTGGCGTGATGTTTGACGATGTGATCGCCGGCGCGATGGCCGCCGTTTTAGTCATCGCTGCGGCCGCCTTTAGCCACGGGGTTTTAATGTGAGACCGCTTGCCGAATCTGTACTGGCCGCCAGTCGGTCGCGTGGCCTGAAGATTGCTTGCGCCGAAAGCTGCACGGGCGGCATGGTTGCGGCCGCGCTAACCGGTATTGCCGGATCCAGCGATGTGTTTGATCGTGGCTTTGTCACCTACTCAAATGCCGCCAAACGCGAAATGCTGGGGGTGTCGGGCCAAAGCCTGAAGGTACACGGGGCTGTGTCCGAACAGGTGGCCATCGAAATGGCAAACGGTGCTTTGGCCCATTCAAACGCCAACCTTGCAGTTGCCACCACCGGCATTGCAGGCCCCGGTCCGTCGGATCACAAACCCGAGGGGCGGGTCTGTTTTGCAATCGCCGGTGCAGGGCAGGATTGTCAGGCCGAGACCGTCGAATTTGGCCCGATCGGGCGCGGCAAAGTCCGTGATGCGGCGACCCGTCATGCCTTGAACTTGCTAAAACAACGCGCTTGCAGCTAATCGGAATTTACCGGCAAAATCGTGGTTGATTTAATTTCTTCCATCGAAAGCAAAGCCGTGACATTGAAAATTTTCACCTCTGCAATCAACGCCTGATAAAACGTATCGTAGGCTTTGGCGTTTTTCACCCGCACCTTTAAAATGTAATCAATATCGCCCGCCAAACGATGCGCCTCCAAAACCTCGGGGCGGCTTTGCAGAACCTTCAGGAATTGCGCCTGCCAACCGGCGTCATGCTCGGATGTTCTGACCAGCACGAAAAAACAGGTTTCAAGCCCCAGGGCTTGCGGATTTAACAAAACAGTTTGACGCCCGATCACGCCTGCCCGTTTCATTTTCCGGATCCGGTTCCAGACCGGCGTTTTTGAGGAGCCTACCTTGCGCGCAATATCATCCAGTGACAGCGAGGCATCTTTTTGCAATTGCTGCAAGATTTTACGGTCCAGATCATCCATTTGGCAGCNNCCGTGACATTGAAAATTTTCACTTCTGCAATCAACGCCTGATAAAACGTATCGTAGGCTTTGGCGTTTTTCACCCGCACCTTTAAAATGTAATCAATATCGCCCGCCAAACGATGCGCCTCCAAAACCTCGGGGCGGCTTTGCGAAACCTTCAGGGTTTGCGCCTGCCAACCGGCGTCATGCTAGTATG
>DOHJ01000234.1 GCA_003535335.1 Paracoccaceae bacterium
ATGAAAAATGGGGGGATTACCGAACCACTACACATAATCGCTGCCGATTGATTTGCGTATTCGTGTTCGTGTTCGTGTTCAAAAATCATCCGAACTGCGCGGGCGCGCACTTCCCCCTCTCATCGATACTGCGTATCGACTGCCGGGCAATAGGTCGAATATCTGTTTGCTCTGTTACTTTTTTCCATAGGCTCCATCCATACTTACTTTGGAGCCTCCGGCAAACTGGGGGCGGTTCACCTCGACAAACAGCCGGTTGTCCGAAGCCGTCCGACCCCCGGCCTTACCCGGCAATAAGGCCTCAATTCTATCCCACTGATCATCTCGCAAAGCATATCGACGCATGAACCAACCCCTTCAAAGCTGGTTCTCTATGAATCACTCATTTGTCGGGTTGGGAATCCCTTAAATGATGACGCCGCCTAGGACAGCCCCTAAATAATCACCCTAATGCAATTGTTGCTGTACAGTATTTGTTAGGTCATTCAGTGAAAATGGTTTGGGTAAAAAGACCGAGTTTGGTACAGATGCCTGATTATCCACCGCATCCTCTTTAGCGTAGCCCGAAACGAATACCACTTTAACATCGGGGCGTTCAATAAGTGCTTTTTTCACCCAACTTGGTCCATCCATTCCAGGCATTATCACATCTGTTACAAAGACATCGACTGTCAACGCCTTATCTTCCAGAGTTTTAAGGGCTTCTTCTGCATTCTCTGCCTCAAGTACTGTATAGCCGCGCAAACGCAATGCCCGTGAAGCAAAGGCGCGCACTGGCGCTTCATCCTCAACCAGTAGAATCACTCCTTCACCCTGCTTTAAGGTAGGGTTTCTTGTTTCTTGTTCCGCAGATTTTATTGGCGCTTCCACTTTATCATTTGCAGGGAAATACAGTGTGAAACATGTACCACTGCCCACTTCACTATCCACGAAAATATAACCACCAGATTGTTTGACAATTCCATATGCCGTAGATAACCCGAGGCCAGTGCCTTTACCCACGGCTTTAGTTGTATAAAATGGTTCAAATATCTTATGCTGTTTATCCCGTGCTATTCCTGCTCCCTGATCGATAACCTTAACGACGACATAGTCTCCTGCAGGTACCTTTACTTGATCTCTCTCCAAGGGCTGAGACATAGAAACATCTGCAGTTTCAATCCTGATTTCACCGCCCCCCGACATCGCATCACGTGCATTTACCACCAAATTCATCAAAACCTGTTCCAACTGACGCTTGTCAGCACGTATCGGGTGCAAACCAGGGTCATGAGACAGGGAGAGCGTAACCGTTTCCCCCACCAAGCGATTTAATAAGTGAGTCAGGTCTGACAATATGTCGCGGAGGTCAAGTATTTCCGGCTGCAAATTCTGTTTTCGAGAATATGCCAATAACTGACCAACCAAACTGGCCGCACGGTTGGCGTTTTGGTCAATCTGCACCAGATCGCTATAATCGGGATCACCTTGATCATGACGCAACATCAATAAATCGCAATGCCCGGAAATCGCGGTCAATAAATTATTGAAATCATGGGCGATGCCGCCTGCAAGTTGTCCAATAGCCTGCATTTTCTGGCTTTGGACAAATTGTGCTTCCAGTGATTTAAGTTCCGTTGCATCGTTTAAAACAGCAATTAACATTGGCTCGCCATTTTCTTCAATCCGGCTTAGCATCACCTGTAAATAGACTTCTTTGTCCGATTTTCGCGCCCGCAACACCTCGGGTCGTTTAAGCCCACGATCTTGTGCAGCATCAGCAATCCAATCTGTGAGCGAGCGGCCTAAACCTTCTACCAGCTCGCCCAGCTCGGTTTCTTTAGACATTGGGTCATTCAGCAACTTTCGTCCCAAACGATTGGCTTGAACCACAAGACCGCTTGGTGAAATTTTTAGCATTGGCACAGGAAGGTTGTCAAAAAACTGCGAGCTGCTGCTCATTTCGTCAGTTAATGCCCCCGGCAGCAGATATATTTCACGCCTGCCAGCCGCCCCATGCAATTCTGCAACAAGTGTACGAAGCGTCCCGTCCTTGCCAGCCACTTCGTGTTCCTGACCACTGGTAATTGGCAAATCATTAAAGACGCGATCCAGAGTTTTCACCCGCCCCCCAAGCAATTGTCGCATGGCATCATTCATAAACAAGATAGTGCCCGCTTTTGATGCCGTAAGCATCGGCAGGCTTAAACCTTCGGCCCCGCGGCTGTTTACAGTCCGATCGCCCATATCTTCAAGGCGCCACAAAAACCCGCCATCAATCTGGTGTACAGCCAGCCGGATATGTCCGCGGCGCGTTACCAAATCTTCCCGTGCAGCCCCCAGTGCAACCGCTTTGTTTTGCATTCGAAACAATACTGCAGACGGGTTGGCAAACATATCGCGCAACACAGTTGCAAGTGAATTCCCCTGACTTTCGGCAAAGCGTTCCTTCGCCGCATCGTTCATGTAACCGACCTGGCCGTCCCGGTCTGTGACAAAACTGGGAGACGCGTCCATGGCAACAAAAGCGGACACAGTACTGTGAATTTTTGCAATAGCCCGCGTTTGTTTAATCACACCAAGTTTTGTGAACAATGCGATAAACCCAATCGTTGCACCCGCGGCCATCAGCAAGATACCAAACACCGGATCAGGTACAAAAAACGCCGCCAAAAACAGCACGACACCAAACAGCCCGAGATATATCAGCTTTACCGAAACCGGCATTTTATTCTGGATCGTAAAATCTGTCGCTTGAGCCGAAAGAGCCACCGTTAAATCCCCGTTTATTGATTCGTGGTTTCTCTATTTTCAGCCCCAAAGCATTAAGCACAGATTAAAGCCGGCCTAGAAAAGCCAATTAACAACTACGGGTTGACTATGACAGGTATTACTTGCGCGTCAAGAGAGCGCAAAAAAATCCGTCGCCGCCATCAAGCGGTGTAAGGCGGGTTTGCGAGCTGCATTTCCAATCAGGATGCGCCGCAAGAAACCCTGCAATTTGATTAATATTTTCAACATCCAGCAATGAACAGGTGCAATAGGCAAGCACACCATCGGCAGTTACCAGACCCGCAGCACGAGCCAAAATATCGGCCTGAGTGCGGCACAAATCATCCAGTTTACCCTGATCAAAAGACCACTTGGCCGCAGGCGAGCGCCGCCATGCACCGCTGCCAGAGCACGGAACATCACAAACAATAAAATCAAACGTAGCCGCAGTTTCAAGCGCGTCGCACTCTATAATGGTAATATTAACACCGGCGCGGCTTGCCCGATCCGGCAAATCCTTCATCCGCTCCGAATTAGTGTCATGCGCATAAAAATCCGCATCTATACGGGCAGCCATAGCCAATATTTTGCCACCGCCCCCGCAACAATAGTCCAACACACGGCTGTCCGGTTTTAAGGGGATAAAATCCACAACCGCCTGCGAAGCCGCGTCCTGCAGCTCAATGCGCCCGTCTTTGTAAGCATCACTCAAATGTACCCGACGCGGGTTTTCAGTAACCTCGAGCGCGGTGGCCGAAAGCTCATGCGCACGGGTGGAAATACCCTCGCTGGCAAGGGCATCGGCAGCGGCTTTGCGACTGGTTTTTTTGGTATTTACCCGCAAGAATAGCGGAGCGCGCTTTTGCAGGGCATGACAAACAGCGGCAAAATCATCGCCAAGGCTGCTTTGTAATGCCGGCGCAATCCAGTCGGGGCAATCAAGGGCGGTATTGCCTTGGGGGCTGGCACTATGGTTAATTTCGGCCTCATTTATCGGCTCGGGCGCGTGGCCGACGCCTGTAAACATTTCTTGCGGATCAATCCCTTGACTGCGCAACAGGCCCAGAATTATGCCGCGCCCGGTTTGCGCCCCGCCCAAACACGCGAATGATCGTTTGCAGCGCAAGGCGTCAAACACGTGATCGCGCACTGCCGCACGGTCTTTGGAACCTGCAAACCGCGAGCGCCTTGCCCAGTTTGTCAGCGCCTTTTCGGCAGCACCTCCGGCCTGAATGAAATCAATTATTTCGATGGCGGCGGATAGTCGGGCGGCTGGGGTCATATTGGGCTACTTTCACTGTAAGGCGGGATTTCAGCCCAGCAATAGTTTACCTGCAAGACACAGCGCAATCC
>DOHJ01000213.1 GCA_003535335.1 Paracoccaceae bacterium
CAGCAGATGGAGTTCAGACGTGTGCTCTTCCGGCCTCTGGATAATCGCAGTATTATCATTTATTGGAATATTCTTTTTCCACCTGCCATTTCCGTTGATCATCGCAATGGCTGCTCTTTACGGATACCTGACCCAACGTAGCGCCGGTGATCCGCCGCCTCACCCCAAAGGTGCCAACCCATTGCGTACCATCGCCATTTGGTTGGTGATCTGGTGGGCGCCGGTTGCGGTTCTTTGGCTCTCTGGTGCGCAATTCTTAACGGAAATAGGTCTGTTCTTTGGCAAACTGGCCGTTGTTACCTTTGGCGGGGCCTATGCGGTGCTGGCCTATATGACCCAAGCGGCGGTGGTTGAGCATGGCTGGCTAAGCATGCCGCAAATGATGGACGGGCTGGGCTTGGCCGAAACCACACCGGGACCATTAATATTGGTGACCCAGTTTGTGGCATTTATTGCCGGATTTGGCCAACACGGTTTGATGATGGGCGTTGCTGCGGCCTGTTTGGCGTTGTGGGTTACGTTTGTACCTTGTTATTTATGGATTTTCACCGGCGCGCCTTACATCGAATGGATTGCCACCCGCCCTCGACTTCGCGGCGCGCTGGTGGCGATTACTGCGGCCGTGGTCGGGGTGATTTTAAACCTGTCTCTCTGGTTTGCGCTGCATGTATTTTTTGCCGATGTTGCAATGGTTAAACACGGGCCGCTAACCCTGTTTACGCCCGATATTTCCACGATTGACTGGACGGTTGTAACGCTGGCGCTACTGTCGTCCGTAATGATATTGCGTTTCAAGCTGGATTTGTTGCTGGTTTTGCTGATTGTTGCACTGGCTGGCTTGGGTCTGTCCTGTTTTTAATCACAAACAGCGTTTCCTTTCCTTAACGATAGCCTTATGATTGAGTTAACTGATTTGTCAAAAAGGCCGATAGGTATGTCTGAAACAATTGATTACGGAAACCTGATGCACCGCGCCATGCGCCGTCTGATCCGCGAGGTTCTGGAACAGATTGCCAAGGACGGCCTGCCCGGACAGCACCATTTTTTCATCAGCTTTGACACCAATCATCCGGATGTTGAAATTGCCGATTGGCTTTCAGACCGCTATCCGGACGAAATGACAATTGTGGTCCAGCACTGGTTTGATAACCTGAATATAACGGATCTCGGTTTTGCCATCACCCTTAATTTTGGCGACAATCCAGAGCCGCTCTATATTCCATATGATGCGATTTTAACCTTTGTCGATCCGTCGGTCGAATTTGGTTTACGCTTTGATACAAAAGAAGAATCCGAAGAGGAACGGGCCTCTATTCCGGGGGCGGCCTTGATTAAAACCAAGCCCAAAGATGCCGGCGAGGCCCCGATGCATGAAAATGCAACAGATGACGAAAACCCAAAAGCCGCCGAAATTGTCAGCCTTGACAGCTTTCGCAAACCATAAATCTGGCACCATCTTATTTTAATGCGGAATTCATGAGTAAAGATTTTTTCCTATTTCTGCGTCAAACCATGCGAAGCCCGTCTGGAGTTGGCGCAGTTGCCCCCTCGGGTCGTGCGCTTGGGCGGGCCATGGCCAGCCATATTGATCTGGATAATGGCCCTGTGGTTGAAATCGGTTCCGGCACAGGTGCCATTACCCGCCAAATTATGGCGGCCGCAATCAAACCTGAGCAGCTCAGCCTGTTTGAGATGAACCCGGAATTTTGCACCCGCCTGAAACTAAAATTTAACGGTGTGACGGTACATAACAAAAAAGCTCAGGACATGAGCAATTACTGGCAAGGCGAATTGGGGGCCGTCATCAGCGGTTTACCCTTGCTGAATATGCCTGTGCCTGTGCAACACGAAATCGCATCAAGCGTATTTTGCGCCCTGAAACCCGGTGCGCCGATGATTCAGTTTACCTATGGCCCCAAACCGCCGCTGGACGAACAGGTGCGCGATGAATTGGGGCTGGTTTACACCAAAGCCGAACGGATCTGGTTCAATCTGCCCCCCGCCACGGTTTATCTGTTTAGAAAATCCTGAAAGCTTTGATTTTCACAGATTAAAGGCATAGAAAAACCGTATCAACAAAAGGAATCCGCCCATGTCCCAGACCCGCACAGAAACCGATAGTTTTGGCCCGCTTGAAGTTCCGGCCGATAAATACTGGGGTGCGCAAACCCAGCGTTCCTTGATGAATTTCCCGATCGGGTGGGAGCGCCAGCCGATTGCCATTGTGCGCGCCCTGGGTGTGGTGAAAAAGGCCTGTGCGCAGGCAAATATGACGCTTGGAAAACTGGATTCTGAAAAAGGGGATGCCATTATTCAGGCGGCATCATCTGTGATTGCTGGCGATCTGGATGACAATTTCCCGCTGGTGGTCTGGCAAACCGGTTCCGGCACCCAGTCAAACATGAATGCAAACGAGGTCATCGCCAATCGGGCCATTGAAATTTTAGGCGGTGAAATTGGCAGTAAAACTCCGGTGCATCCCAATGATCACCTGAATATGGGGCAATCTTCCAACGATACGTTTCCCACGGCCATGCACATCGCCACGGCCACCACAGCCCACGAAGTGCTGCTGCCCGGCTTGGCTAAATTACACGCCGCACTCGAAGCCAAAGTGCAGGAATTTGACGGAATCATTAAAATCGGCCGCACCCACACGATGGACGCCACCCCGCTGACACTGGCACAGGAATTTTCCGGTTATGTGCATCAGGTCGGCATGGGAATTAAGCGCATCAAGCTGTCTTTGGCCGCAATTTACGAACTGGCCCAAGGCGGCACAGCCGTTGGCACCGGTTTAAATACTGAAAAAGGCTGGGCCGAAATGGTGGCGGCAAATATGGCCGAAATCACCGGCCTGCCCTTTGTCACTGCGCCAAATAAATTCGAAGCTCTGGCGGCCCATGACGCCATGGTTGAAATCTCGGGCAGTTTAAAAACCGTGGCCGCATCGCTTTATAAAATCGCCTCTGACATCCGTTTTCTGGGTTCTGGCCCTCGTTGTGGATTGGGCGAACTGATGTTACCGGAAAATGAGCCCGGATCGTCAATCATGCCGGGCAAAGTGAACCCGACGCAGGTAGAAGCGTTAACCCAAGTCTGCATTCATGTCATGGGCAACGATGCCGCCGTGGGCTTTGCCGGATCCCAAGGGCATTTTGAACTAAACGTATATAAACCAATGATGGCTTATAACGTATTGCAATCAATGCAATTATTAGGCGACGCGGCAGCCACATTCACCACAAATTGCGTGGTTGGAATTCAGGCTGATACAAACCGCATCGACAAATTGATGCGCGAAAGCCTGATGCTGGTCACGGCATTGGCGCCTGAAATCGGTTACGATAATGCAACCAAAGTGGCCAAAACTGCCCATAAAAACGGCACCACTTTGAAAGAAGAGGCCATTGCGTTGGGTTTTGTCGATGCTGAAACATTTGATCGTGTTGTGCGGCCGGAAAAAATGATTGGGCCAAAAGACTGATGGCTGAAATATTAAACCTGAATAAGCAGCGCAAGCTTCGCACCCGTGTTGCAAAGCGCAAAGCGGCAGATGAAAATTCAGTTAAGTTTGGCCGTAGCAAGGCCGAAAGGATTGCAACGGCTGCACGCACAAATCAGGCACGCAAAATGCTGGATCAGCATATGCTGGATGAGGAATGAACGCGCGGCCAAAAAAACATTCCCTGACTTTGAAAGGGCACCGCACCTCGGTTTCTTTAGAAGAAGAGTTCTGGCAGGCATTTCGTGAAATAGCAGCACAACGCGGCCAACCAATTAACCTGTTGGCCGCAGAAATTGACAAAGATCGCGGGCTAGATGCAGGTCTGGCCTCGGCCATTCGGGTGTTCGTTTTGCAGCATTACCGAAATTCTTAAACACCCCTATTTGCAGTAAAGCGCCGAACGAATATCCAGCGTTTGCTTGTGCTCTTTACGCTCAAGTGCTGTCAATTTATGCGAAATATCAGTGCGTTTCAAAACTGGTGCGCTTTTGTGAGTTGATCCATCATGGTCAACTTCAGGTTTATCAACTCCAGGCTTTAAACGCCGTAATGGCAAGAAATCCTGAAACTTGGCAGCTATTTCGGCATTTTTCAAAACGCCGGATACGAATGATACAACAGACATATTTTTCCCTTTACCCCATGAATTCAAGGAAATTGAATTCATGTCATTTTTCGGAGAAATTTATGTAAATTTGATGGTCCAATTGTGGCAATTTTATGTAAACATCGCCTAATCGGAAAGCGTCGCCTCATTTCGGGGGGTTAATTTCAACCAAAT
>DOHJ01000214.1:0-747 GCA_003535335.1 Paracoccaceae bacterium
ATTATGGCACATATGCAACTATTCGACCACGGGTAAGGTATACCCGACTATACACAACCATAGATATGTGTATCTTGGTGCTATCATCTGGGGACCTCCCTAACCCGGCTGCGTGTTCCCTCCCGACGCGCAGCCGGGTTTTTTCTTGAAATAGGGGCCAGTCTAGATCATTATGCCATCAGGGACTGGGGTATATTTAATGCAAATGATCAAACTGAACGGTATTACAGTTCATTATCAAGAAGAAGGCGACCCGAACGGTGCGCCTGTGGTGTTTTCAAACTCGCTTGGCACGGATTTGCGCCTTTGGGATCAGCTGGTGGCGCTACTGCCAAAAGGCTTGCGCCTGATCCGTTATGATATGCGTGGTCACGGCCTGACAACTGCGCCGGACGGTGATTATTTTATGGGCGATCTGGTGGCCGATGCTGCGGCTTTGCTGGATCACCTTCAGGTTAAGGGGTGCATTTTTATTGGTCTGTCAATTGGTGGCATGGTTGCCCAAGGGCTGGCGGCTGAACGCTTGGATCTGGTGCGGGCCATGGTGTTGTCAAACACAGCTGCAAAAATCGGCACAACAGATATGTGGGAAAAAAGAATAGAGGCTGCACGCAAGGGCGGCGTCAAAGTATTGGCCGACGCAACCATGGAGCGCTGGTTTACGGCCCGTTGGCGGCGTGAAAATCCCGAGGAATTGCGCGCGTGGCAAAACATGATGTGCCGAACACCCCTTGCCGGTTATCTGGG
>DOHJ01000214.1:1141-4915 GCA_003535335.1 Paracoccaceae bacterium
TGGTGCGCGAAACAGCCGATCTGGTGAAAGGCTCGCAATTCAGGTTGATCCGCATGGCCGGCCACATTCCTTGTGTTGAGCAGCCCGAAGAATATGCCGCGGCCCTAACCGGGTTTTTCAAAGAGCAGGGGCATCTTTAAAAGATCAATACAGCCAAAAATTGCAACGCCACAGGATCAAATTTGTGGCGGAAAACTTTCGTATCATCTCTTGCGGTCTAAAGCCTGCACAACCTATTAAACTCAACATTCAGGCACAGAATTTGTTGTGATTTCATCAGGATTATGTGATCGCTCGCCTTTCAGATAGATAAATGTTATCATTCAGGCTAAAATCAGGATTATTTAAATAGGAAAACAAATTTTGAATAGATCTAACCCAGATACCGGTGCCAATAACACCTCGGTTGATGCCCAGGAAATGATCACACAATCACAGGTGGCTGCCAACTTTCTAAAGGCGCTTTCGCACGAAGGGCGCTTGATGATCCTGTGCTATCTTTCCTCGGGTGAAAAATCGGTTGGCGAACTCGAACAGCTGCTTTCAAGCCGTCAAGCCGCTGTAAGCCAACAACTTTCGCGCCTTCGTGGCGAAGGTATGGTTGAATGCCGGCGTGAAGGAAAAACTGTTTATTATTCGCTGGGCGACCATAAAGCACGGAAAATGATTGATACGGTTTATAGTTTATTTTGTTCTGTTTCACCAGAAAGCAACGTTTAGCAATTGGGCTTAACGCAGAAAGCGGCGATAAATCAAAAGCCCCGAACCAATCAAAACCAGAAAAATCACCAACCCGTATTGTCTTAAAATATCTTGAATGCCGGCCTTGCCACCGCCCAAAATTACAGGGCCAAACACAACGCCTTTAACCGTCATTCTATCGACCACGCCGGCACGATAATCCGTAATAATCGTCTGGTATTCTGCCCCCTCGGGCGGTGTAAACGGCTCTGCCAGCAGTTCCATTTTGATCGTGTCATCGGGCATCACACCGGTCAGATAAAACGATATCACAATCAGGGTTTCGGCGATGTCAGGATTGTCGGGATAATCCGCGACGCAAAGCGTCAGCATGGATGAACTAGAGGTCAGGCCAAGCCCGATATTGACATCCAGATCAGCCAGATCATGACCATCAACCACCACATATTCCGGCATATCAGGGACGACAACCGTATCATTCACCGTAAACCTGTAATCGCGCAACAGGAATTTGGATAATGCACCGTAATCGTCCAGCAAGGCCTGACTATCCAGCTGGAAAACCTGCTGCCCGTCTGTTTGCGCATTTATGATGAAGGGCGCGGTTAATTCTGTTCCGGCTTGATGGTTTGCCAATTCATTGGCATAGGCCAAAATCAACGGAAAACGCAGGATTATCTTTGTGTCACCCTCTTCGGCTTTCAATATATGGATTTCGCGCGTCTCGGTTTCAGGTACAAATTGGGCCAGCGCAGTATCAGGAAGCAACAAAAGTGCGAACAACACGCATACTCTAAATGTATTGACCATCACACCACCGAACCTAACTGTCATCATGGTGATCCCATCAGGACTCGAACCTGAAACCCCCTGCTTAGAAGGCAGGTGCTCTATCCAGTTGAGCTATGGGACCATTGTCTGTGCTTTTTGTCAAATTGTACGGAAAAAGCAAGCCCTCATTGTCTAATGCGTCCAATAACCGTGCCGTGTCGTTACAAAATCGTCGCCATTGGTCCCATAACCGATAAAGGGGATGCATTTGCAGGCTTTGGCAACCGGTACATCAGCGGTGCATGTCTACACGCAGCCTACACGATATTTTAAATACCCATTGGTGGGTTTATCTCTCACCCGGTTGCAGGTTTTTCTGGATGGCTTCTGACATAGGGACGATCCTGCCGATCTGCGAGTTTAGCTGTCTTTAATGCAAGTAGGCTTTGAATTGATTGCTAATATCTCTGTAAATACAAGCAATTACCGGTCAGGCACTAGGGAGTGAGGGGTGGGGTGGGTGGTGCACCTGACCGGCAATCATTTCTTCTGCTTGCAAATCAACGTTAAGCATAAAATTTAAATCTGGCAATAAAAATATATCCTTGAGTTGCATCTATTTAGTTAAAACTCTCCTTTAAGAATTAACCAGCCGTTAACACCCAAGACCATCAACTACAGGTTTTTGCCGAACCACATTCTTGAAAACAGTGAATCTTTTCTCACAAACTGGTGATAAAACGCCGCAAAAACATGAGAGACAATCAATAGTTTCAACACCAAAGCCAGCCAACTATGGACTGTGCGCGGTGCCAGATCATCGAAATCTGTTGGCAACGGCGCGCCTGATCCACCAAAAACAATGTCTGGCAAACCGGCGGCAATTGAAATCCCAATTCCGCTGATCGACATGACAATCACCACAAGGTATAGCAAATGATGCGCCCCGATTGCAGCCTTGTTCATCACCGCATTGCCAATATCGGCACGGGCAGGTTTTTGGGTTTTAATCCGGACCAACAGACGCACCAGCATCAGCACCAGAATGACCAAGCCAACAGTCATGTGCATTTTCAGGCTCAGCATTTTTGCGGGGTCCGAATTGGGCATCTTTGCCAAAACCTGCCCGCCCATCACAAGGGCTCCAATGATCAGTCCGGCCAAACCCCAATGCAGGGCGACAAGTATCGGATGGTAACGTTTCATTTTGCTTCCTTTCAGGTGGCTATGACCATGATATTGCAACCAACAGGTAAGACCAATAGGCTTTTGTTGCCGCAAAAACAATAAATCTGCGCTGCCCCCTTGCATAAGAACAAAAAGAGCTCAAAAATGGCTGTTCAGGGGGATTCCTATGCTGCAACCAACCAAATCCGATCAGCCGCGCAAAAAACTGGAAGGCGGCAAACGCTTTGTCATGCATACCGAGTTTGAACCGGCGGGCGATCAGCCAACCGCGATTGCCGAACTGGTTGATGGCATCACCTCGGGCGAACGCAATCAGGTACTGCTGGGGGCAACCGGCACCGGCAAAACCTTCACCATAGCCAAGGTCATTGAAGAAACCCAGCGACCCGCGATCATTTTAGCCCCGAACAAAACACTGGCCGCACAGCTGTACGGCGAAATGAAAGGGTTTTTCCCTGATAATTCGGTCGAATATTTCGTGTCGTTCTATGATTACTACCAACCCGAGGCCTACGTGGCCCGCACCGATACTTTCATCGAAAAAGACAGCGCCATAAACGAGCAAATCGACCGCATGCGCCATTCGGCCACCCGATCTTTGCTGGAACGTGATGACGTGATTATTGTAGCCTCGGTGTCGTGCATTTACGGCATTGGTTCGCCCGAAACCTACACCGAAATGACCCAGGATCTGATTTGCGGTGAAAATTACGATCAGCGCGAAATCATGCAGGGGCTGATTGCCCAGCAGTATAAACGCTCCGATAATGCCTTTGCGCGCGGCACGTTTCGGGTGCGCGGTGACAGCCTGGAAATCTGGCCCAGCCATCTTGAGGATCGCGGCTGGCGGCTGTCGTTATTTGGCGACGAATTGGAAGGCATCACCGAATTTGACACCCTGACAGGCGCAAAAACCGCCAAGCTGGACAAGGTGCGGGTTTATGCAAATTCGCATTACGTCACCCCGCGCCCGACCCTGCTGCAAGCAATCAAACACATCAAACAAGAACTGCATCACCGGCTGAAATATTTCAACGACGAGGGTAAATTGCTGGAAGCCCAGCGGCTGGAACAACGCTGCCGGTTTGATCTGGAAATGCTGGAAGCATCCGG
>DOHJ01000214.1:5341-5847 GCA_003535335.1 Paracoccaceae bacterium
GCCATTGTTTTTGCCGATGAATCCCACGTTTCCGTGCCGCAAATCGGCGGCATGTACAAAGGCGATTTCCGGCGCAAATCCACCCTGTCCGAGCACGGTTTCCGCCTGCCCTCGTGCATGGACAACCGGCCGCTGAAATTTGAAGAATGGGATGCCATGCGCGGCCAATCGATCTTTGTTTCCGCCACGCCGCAAAACTGGGAGCTGGAGCAATCGGGCGGTGTTTTTGTTGAGCAAGTAATCCGCCCTACCGGCCTGCTGGAGCCGGTTCTGGAAATTCGCCCCGTAGAAATGCAGGTCGATGATTTGCTGGACGAGGTGCGTCTGGTGGCCGCCAAGGGCATGCGCATTCTGGTCACGACCCTGACCAAACGCATGGCCGAGGATCTGACCGAATACATGCACGAACAAGGCATTCGGGTGCGTTACATGCACAGCGAAATCGACACGTTGGAACGCATCGAAATCCTGCGCGATCTGCGGGCGGGGGGCGTTTGACGTGCGGA
>DOHJ01000194.1 GCA_003535335.1 Paracoccaceae bacterium
CGAGTGCCACAGAATGGCTACGGCGATTAGATCCCGAAAGGTAAACAACTGTAAACGGTTTAATAACTCCATAGTTGCAAGCATAAGCCGGGTTGAAATAACTTACCAGACTTTGTTCGCTGATGGTTTGCTGGTAATTGTTTGGGAGTTATAGCGCCATAAATGGACCAAAATCAGCCATATTCCTGCCGCATCCCGCCGCTACCAACAAAAAAAAGGTGGAGAAAACATGCGTCTTATAATGAAAACAATGATCTTTCTGGCAGGGTTTGCATCCGCAGGATTTGCCGAAACGCCCAACGCGCTTCGAACCTTGTTAACCGGTGATGACAGCCGTGGCTGGGAGGCCGTGGGCCGTCTGGATATTGCCGGAAGAAGTATGTGCACAGGCGCAATGATTGCGCCCGATCTGGTGCTGACCGCTGCCCATTGCATGTTTGACAAAACCAGTGGAAAACAAGTGGATGCAACCAAGATCAAATTCATGGCCGGATGGCGCGCAGGCCGTGCGACTGCCTACGCAAACATAAAGCGCGCCGTGATTCATCCAGATTACCGGTTTTCAGCCAAAGCCAATAATATTACCGTGCGCAACGATCTGGTTGTTTTGCAATTGACCCGTCCGATCAACAAAACCTCGATCACACCCTTTGAAACGGGGACACGTCCGCGAAAAGGCGCTGATGTCGGCATTGTTTCCTATGCACATGACCGGGCCCAATCGCCGTCAATCGAGGAACAATGCAGGGTATTGGCGCGCCAATCCGGCACGTTGATTTTGTCCTGCGACGTTGATTTCGGATCTTCCGGTGCGCCGATTTTTGTGATGGATGGCGGGCAGGCGCGCATTGTTTCGGTGGTGTCGGCCATGGCCGAGGTAAACGGCAAAAAGGTGTCGCTCGGCACATCACTGCAAAAGCCGCTTTCAGTGATTTTAGCAAAACTAAAGGCCACGCAAGACCGGTTTCAAAAACCGGTTACGGTAACAAGACGGTTAAGCAGCCCAAATCTTCTGGATCGTACCGGTGCAAAATTCGTGCGACCCTGATTTTTAAGGAAAGCAAGCTTGAAGCTGTAAATTTTATCCCCATTTAAGTATCAACCGGATGCCGCATAGCGGGTTCGGCCAAACGATATGCCAGTCCAGACCGGATGGCCGTAAATTTTGTCGCTTAAACAAAGGATGAATGAGATGAGAAATTTTGATCTGGCACCGCTATACCGTGCCACCGTTGGCTTTGACCAAATCGCCGATCTGATGGATCGGGTGTTTACCAATGACGACAGCAAGGAAACCTATCCGCCCTACAATATTGAAAAAACCGATGAAGACGCATGGCGCATTACCATCGCTGTTGCCGGTTTTTGTGACGCCGAACTTTCGGTCGAGGTGCGCGACGGATCATTGATTGTCACGGCGCAAAAATCGGCTGAAGATGACAAGGTCTATCTGCATCGTGGCATTGCCACCCGCGCGTTCGAGCGCCGTTTCCATATGGCCGAACATGTGCGCGTTGTTGGTGCTGCCCATAAGGACGGAATGTTGCATATTGATTTGCTGCGCGAGCTTCCCGAGGCCTTGAAACCACGCCAGATCGAGATTGCATCAGATCAGACTGTGAATGCCAAAGCGGTTGAAGCCAAGACCAAAAAAGTAAACTAAATCCTCTGGGGTTTGATGCTTGTTAAGGGCGCGAAGAGATCAACTTCGTGCCCTTTTGTTTGTTTCGATTTTCCGCCGTACTGCGGCCCGATGCCGTTTATTTCATGGTTCAGTTCTTACCAAGGCTTTGTGCCAGACGCATCAGTTTGATTGCCTCGCTACGGTATCCATAGGCATCCTTGCCCTTGGTCTCGTTGGCCAGCCTGATCAATTCGTCATAGCCCCAATCCTGCAGATATTTTCCACCGCTTAACAGCTGGCCAAAACCCGCGATAGCTGCGGAAAACCGTATATCGTTTGTGACGGTGCCCATTCCCGATGTAATCGGGGTTGTCAGCAATTTGCTGGTATCTTTGCCCGGTTTTTTATAGCGCAATTTCAGGAAACCCAACTCGCTTGATCCACCCACAGCATCGGTGCTTTGGTAGCGCAACGCATCATTCAGGATCGCGTCCGAGCCAACCGGCGTGACCTCGTAAATCGCCGTAATGCTGTGGCCGGCACCGATCTCGCCGGCGTCTACTTTGTCATTGTTAAAATCCTCGCGGTTAAGGGCGCGGGTTTCATAGCCGATCAGCCGGTATTCGGCGATTTTGGCGGGGTTGAATTCCATCTGGATTTTCACATCATTGGCAATCGGAAATAACGCACCGCCTAGCTGGTCAACCAGCACCTTTTGCGCCTCGGATAATGTGTCAATATAGGCCGCGGTGCCGTTGCCGTTTTGGGCCAGCGCCTGCATGGTGGCGTCATCCAGATTGCCGCGCCCAAAGCCCAGAACCGACAGGTAAGTGCCGCTGTCGCGTTTTTTGGCGATGAAGGTTTTCAATTCATCAGGGTTCTGAATGCCGACATTGAAATCACCATCTGTGGCCAGAATAATCCGGCTGATCTCGCCATCCTTGGCCATGCCCTCGGCGACGGCATAAGCCTGTTGCAAACCCTGTTGGCCCGCGGTCGAACCACCTGCATTCA
>DOHJ01000117.1:0-2183 GCA_003535335.1 Paracoccaceae bacterium
CCCGCATTGGGTGCCACAGTCGATGGCTGCCCGCCCGGTGTTGAGCTGGATGAGAGCATGCTGCAAGTCTGGCTGGATAAACGCCGTCCCGGTCAAAATAAAAACATGACCCAGCGCCAAGAACCCGATGCTGTAAAAATTCTATCCGGGGTTTTTGAGGGAAAAACCACCGGCACCCCGATCCAGTTAATGATCGAAAACACCGACCAGCGCAGCAAGGATTACGGCGATATTGCCAATACATTTCGCCCGGGTCACGCTGATATTACCTATCATCAGAAATACGGCCTGCGTGATTATCGCGGTGGCGGCCGCTCGTCTGCCCGCGAAACAGCCGCACGTGTTGCGGCCGGTGGTGTGGCGCGTGCGGTGCTTGAACATTTGGCCCCGGCGATTAAAATCACCGGCTATATGGTGCAAATGGGCGATCGGCTGATTGACCGCAGCCGTTTTGATATCGATCAGATTTCACGCAATGATTTCTGGGTTCCAGACGCTGATGCAGCCCTTGAGTGGGACCGATATTTGTTATCAATTCGCAAAGCAAAAAATTCGGTTGGGGCTGTGGTCGAGGTAATTGCCAGCGGCTTGCCCGCCGGATTAGGCGCGCCGGTCTATGCCAAACTTGATTCTGATTTAGCCGCGGCTATGATGTCGATCAACGCGGTCAAAGGCGTGGAAATTGGCGAAGGCATGGCAGCGGCCAGTTTAACAGGCACCGAAAATGCCGATGAAATTTCAATGGGGCCAAATGGTCCTGTCTACAACAGCAACCACGCTGGCGGGATTTTAGGCGGGATTTCTACAGGGCAGGATGTGGTTGTCCGCTTTGCCGTAAAACCAACCTCTTCTATTTTGACGCCGCGCAAATCCATCACAATCAGCGGCGCAGAAACCGAAGTTATCACCAAAGGCCGCCATGATCCGTGCGTCGGAATTCGTGCCGTGCCTGTCGGCGAAGCCATGATGGCCTGTGTGGTTTTAGACCATCTGTTGCTACATCGTGGCCAAATCGGCGATGCTGGCGGTGAAATTGGTGAATGAATTCGGCAAGGCAACTGCCGGTACAGCTTGGTGACAGCATTCCAATTGGCAGCGCCGGGGTTTTGCGTTACAATGGGGCAAACCAATCGAGGCAATTGAGCAGGCCCGCAAAAAATGACGGCACTATCCGAATATGATCGACTGGAATCCTCGGGTCTCTGGCGTGAAAGCCCCGATGCCCAGCGGCGTGAGGTGATTGTATCTTTTGGCGATAACACCGTGGTCATTTCAGACACAAATGACAATGCACTGGCCCATTGGGCGCTCTCTGCCATCAAACGCTTAAACCCCAAGCAAATCCCGGCCAGCTATAGCCCGGATGAAGAAGCCTTTGAAACACTCGAGCTGGAAGACGACAGCATGATCGGGGCACTGGAAAAAGTGCTGGCTCAAATAAAACGCCAACGCCCCAAACAGGGTCGTCTGCGTTGGCTACTGCTTGCGGGTTTTGCCGGCACCATTGCCGCGTTGGCAATGTTTTGGCTACCGGATGCATTGGTACGCCACACAATTTCTGTAATTCCCGAGGCCAAGCGCCTGCACATCGGCAATATATTGCTGGCCAATATTCGGCGGGTTTCCGGCCAACCGTGCATCAGCGCTGGGGGCAGCGCGGCGCTGCAAACACTAGGGGTGCGGATTACCGGCGACAATCACGCCAAACTGGTAATTCTGCCAACAGGCGCGATCAAATCCGGTCACTTGCCCGGAAATATTTTCTTGCTAAACCGCTCACTGGTTGAGGATTTCGAGGAACCGGATGTCATCGCAGGTTATATTCTTGGCGAGAAAATTAGAAAATCACAGCGCGACCCGCTTGAGCCTTTACTGCATTCCATTGGCACCAAGGATACATTTTCTTTTTTGACTAGCGGCAAAATATCAGATCAGGCGCTGAAAAAATATGCCCAAGAGTTGATGACCAGCCCGGCAGAACCCCTAAATCCAGAGGAATTCCTGCAAGGGTTTCAGGACGTCAAACTCCGCTCTTCTCCATACGCATTTGCCAAAGATCCAACCGGTGAAACCACTTTTCAGCTGATTGAGGCCGATCCATTTGCCAACAGCGCTCCACCTGCCCTTATGTCCGATGGTGACTGGATCAGTTTGCAAAGAATTTGCGAAAAATAGAGCGCCTT
>DOHJ01000117.1:2559-4970 GCA_003535335.1 Paracoccaceae bacterium
AATCCAGCCGGATACTAACGGCGTAAAATAGCGTCGCGATAGCCAGCACGTCGGGTCGCAGCAAGCGCCGAATTCAAACTGGCTTGACGGTTGAACGGGCCTGCCATCACAGTTTGCAAAATCCGTCCGCCGCTGTTTGTTTTTGAAACACGAACCGGCAAACCCATTCCACGCAGGCGGGCTATTGTCTTGCTGGCATTTGCCGCATTCCCGTAACTGCCAACCTGAACGTAACGATGCGATGCCGCTGATACGGCTTTGCGTGTTATTGGTGCGCCTTTTGTAGAAACCGACGCAACTGTTGCCCTTTGACCTGATGCGGTTTTGCGCAAAACAACGCGCCGCCGCGTGTCTTGCGAGGTGCTGACAGCAACCAAACGGCGCGGAACCGTATTTGTCCAAACCATTTCCATTTGGGCGCGGCCCTGGGCCGACCCTTTTGCGCGGTTCTGGTTCAGGCGGCCGTCTTTCCAGGCAACGCGATGGCCAGCCGGCGGTTTGTACGTGGCCACACGTCTGACAACCCGCTGCGTCGTTACAACGCGCTGTTGTTTTGCGGTTGCAATCGCAACTGCCCGTGTTGGTTTTGGTGCGGCCAGTCTGCGTGCATAGGTTCTTGTTGTCGCCATAGCCGCAGTTTGATTGCCCGAATAAACAATTCTCCCTGCCGGATTTTCAGCTTGCGGACCACAGCGCACAACCCCGTTGCGCCCACTATTTATGTAGCGTTGACTAAGCGCCGATGCACCTTTGCAGGCCGTTGCCGGTCGTTGTGCAATACCCCGTTTAACGGCGGGTTTGGCTGCCACAACAGGTACTGGTTGGCGAATAACACGTCTGACAACACGCCTTGGAGCCATTGGCCTGACGGCTGTTATTGCCGGTTTTGAACGCGTGTAGACTGTTGGCATGGGAGCCGGTGCCGGTTTGGCAATTTTGCGAACCACACGTTTAGGCACAGGTTTTAGTGCCGGTTTGGCGGCAACCACCACTGGCGCATTTGGCACAGGGGCTTTGGCATACGTCGGTCTTTGCCCGCACATATGTTTGCGACCGCGCGTTAGCCGCGGCACCCACGTAACATTGCCGCTAAAACCCGCGCGGATGAATATGCAACCTTTGCTGTCGACATATTGCTTGCCTTTAAAGCTGCTCGGTGGAAATTCTGCCGGATGGGCTGCCATATGCCGGCCTTGCGCATTGGCAGCGCCTACACTTACTGTAGCCGCCAGAATGGCGACCGTGAAAACTTTGAATACTTGCATAATACCCCCACAAGTTATTGTGGTAATATGCAAGACAATTCCTTTTATGTAAAGCTATTGTTAGTATGTTATCGGTCTATTTAGTACCAAACATGCGATCACCCGCATCCCCTAGTCCGGGAACGATGTATCCAAGCTCGTTCAAACGCTCATCCAGAGCCGCTGTAACGATCGGAACATCGGGGTGCGCTTCTTTCATTCTGGCAACGCCTTCGGGTGCGGCCAGCAGGCACAAAAAGCGGATATTTGTGGCGCCAGCTTCTTTTAGCAAATCAATTGCAGCCACCGATGAATTGCCGGTCGCAAGCATCGGATCCACAGCAATGACCAGCCGTTCATCAAGTTCAGTCGGAACTTTGAAGTAATATTGCACCGGTTGCAGGGTTTCTTCGTCGCGATAAAGCCCGACAAAACCGACCCGCGCTGACGGGATCAAATCATGCACCCCGTCCAGCAGCCCGTTGCCCGCCCGCAAGATTGAAATCAGCGCCAGCTTTTTCCCCGCCAACACCGGTGCCTGCATTTCCTGAATAGGCGTTTCGATCATCTTTGTGGTCATATCCAGCTCACGGGTGATTTCATACGCCAGTAACTGACTGATTTCGCGCAGCAATTGGCGAAACACCGCCGTCGAGGTGGTTTTCTCACGCATTAACGTCAGTTTATGCTGGATTAAAGGGTGTGATACGACGGTCAGATGCTGGCTCATGATAATGCTCCGGTTCAGTGTTCAGGCTGTTTATTCTTTAACTTGTTTTTGCAGGTTTTAAAAAGCTCTTTCCTTGCCCAAACGCTTGCACATCCAGATGATCCGCCACACTGGCCGCCACATCAACAAATGCACATAATCCAATCGGGTTTAACCCGCGCCCATAGCCAATCACCGGCACACGCTCGCGGGTATGATCCCCCCCGATCCATGTTGGATCATTGCCATGATCTGCCGTAAAGATAATCAGATCGTCATTGCGCATTTTTGCAAAAATTTCCGGCAGGCAACTGTCAAACCATTCCAGCGCGCGCGCATAACCCGAAACATCACGCCGATGGCCAAACAGGCTGTCAAATTCAACAAAATTGGCAAAGGTTAATGATCCGTCTTCCGCCTGATTTTGAAAATCCAGTAAATGTTGCATCAGGCGATTG
>DOHJ01000196.1:0-6811 GCA_003535335.1 Paracoccaceae bacterium
TGCAACTGCGCTCAACCAGCCGCGCACCGACCATGGCATTGATGGAGCGCACTTTGGTCCGGCTCTCAATGTTGGCCGCGCGCTAGGATCAGGCGTGACCGGCAGTGGCCGACAGCATCAGCGCATCAACACCCAATAATTTCAGGGCCGCTGTCCATTTGTCCTGATTTGGCACATTAAACACCACCTCGGGCGTTGCGTCACAGGTTAGCCAGCCGTTTTGCCTGATCTCGTTTTCCAACTGCCCGGCGCCCCAACCGGAATAGCCTAGCGCCAGCAAGGCAGATTTCGGGCCCGAGCCGTTGGCCAGATCCGCCAGCACATCGCGGGTGGCCGTCATGCCAAAGTCATCATCAACCGCCAGAGTAATATCGCTATGGCAATAATCAGTGGAATGCAGCACAAAGCCGCGACCAATTTCAACCGGACCGCCAAAATAAATCGGTGCTTTAGGCATGTTTTCACCAGCTTCAATCGAAAGTTGCTCGATTAGCTTGGCAAAGGTAACTTCGGGCGTTGGTTTGTTAACAATCAGCCCCATCGCGCCATTTTCGGTATGATCACAAATATAAACCACGCTTCTCTCGAAACGCGGATCCCCCATTCCGGGCATTGCAATCAGCAATTTTCCACAAAGATTAACATTTTCCGCAGGCATTTCCATAACAGCAAAATGGGCTACTGGCGTCAGATGCGCAAGGGCAAGAAAAGCAACTTAGCGAATAATCTCTTAAAAGTGATTTCCCATCCCGGCCAAAGCACCTATATTTCGGGAATGATCAAACAATTCTTATCTTTTTGCCTTCTGGTTTTGGCCACTGTTTCAGCAAGCCAAGCCCAATCCAGCCCGGCAATCCCCGATGGTGTGATAAAATTAACCGTATTGCCCGGCTGGCGAACCCCCGGCGGCAGCCACATGGCCGGCCTGCGCATTCAATTGAAACCGGGTTGGAAAACCTATTGGCGCGCGCCGGGCGATGCGGGCATCCCGCCCCGGTTTGACTGGCGTGGTTCTAAAAATATTGCCCGCGTGAAATTCCATTGGCCACGCCCGTCGGTTGATTATTCCACTGGCATGCGCACGATTGTTTACAAAAACCAAGTTGTCATTCCGATTGAATTTTCACCACGCCACAAAGGTAAATCCCTAAACGTGAAAGGCCGCGTAGACCTTGGGGTTTGCAAAGATATTTGCATACCTGTCAGTCTGGATTTTTCATCGACCTTACCTGCAAGCGCGACAAAACCTGATCCTGCGATCCGCAACGCCCTGAAAAGCCGCCCGATTTTGGCCCGAAATGCAGGTGTTAAAAGCGTTTCATGTTCGATTGAGCCAATTTCCGACGGGCTTCGTTTAACCGCCACCATAAAAATGCCATCGACCGGAAAAGGTGAAATCGTTGTGGTGGAAATGTCGGACCAAAACATCTGGGTGGCCGAGGCCAGCAGCAAACGATCCGGCCAAACCCTGACGGCAACCACTGAACTGGTTTCACCATCAAACGCGCCGTTCATGCTGGAGCGCTCCAAAATCCGGTTTACCGTGATCGGCTCAAAATCTGCGGTCGATATTCAGGGCTGCACGGGCTAGGGTTGTTTTTTGCCTTTTAAAACAGGCAGTAAGGCAAAACCGTAGGCCAGCAAGCCAAGCCCGGCGGATGCGGTCAAAAACAGGCCAAAAGCCAGCAGTATTGCCGGTGCTTTTTGTGCATTCACGGGCAGTATCGCCTGCAACATCTCCGGCAATCTGCCTTGCATCAAAACCGCGCCCAAAGTTGCAACAAACACCGCCACAACAGCCAAGGCGACAATCAGCGTTACAACGCTGGCAAATGCGCCGCGCCGTGGTTGGCCGATGGCACGTTTTAATGCCCTGAACTGGCGTTTGAAATCCTGCTGGATCGCCAGCATGGCCGGCACCAACAGCAAAACCAGCACCATGCCAAAGGCCAGACCGTAAACCAGTGTGACCACAGTCGGTTTTAAAAATTGTGCTTGGGATGATTGCTCATAGAGCAGCGGGGTCAGCCCCAAAACCGTGGTCAGGGTGGTTAACAGCACAGGGCGCAATCTGTCAGCAGTGCCGTCAATAATTGCCGGAATCAAGCCGCGCTTGGCGGCGTATTCGTCAATCGTGGTGATCAAAACGATGGAATCATTGATGATAATCCCGGTCATGCCAATCATGCCCACCACGGTGAACATTGACAGCGGCACATTCCACGCCAGATGACCGTAAACCGTGCCAACAATGCCGAACGGGATAATCATCATCACAACGACCGGCCGTGTCCAGCTGGAAAAAATCCATGCCAGAGCCAGAAAAATACCGATCAGGCACAATCCAAAGCCAACAACGGCATCCGACATAAATTCGCGTTCCTGTTTGGCCAGACCGGCCATTTTAAAACCCACATCAAAGCGGCTGGCAATTTCGGGCAAAATCACCTGCTCGATTTCTGTGCTAATTTCTTCACCCCGTGCCGGATCATCTTCGGAAATATCGCCGGTCACCGACACTTGCCGGATGCCGTTTTCACGAAACACGGTCGAAAATCCGCTGTGTATTTTAACAGTAACAATATCGGTCAGCGCCACGTAATGGCCGGCGTTGGTGCGCAGCTGCATCCGCTCTAGAAAATCCGCCGACAGCTCGTCTTCGGGCAGCTCGACCCGAATAAAAGCTGCGCGCGGACCATCAGGAAACGTTGCCGCCTCAATGCCGCTAAGGCGATTGCGCAAAACCCGCCCCAGGCCATCAATGCTAAAGCCCAGCGCCTGACCTTGCGGGGTTAATTCCAGTATCAGCTCGGACTTGTCGTAAGACAGGCTATCCTCAACACCGGAAATTTCCGCGTATTGCGATACTGCCGTTTTCAGTGCCTCGGCTGCATTTTTCAAAATCTGCGCATCTGCCCCGTAAAAATCAACTGCAAGTGAATTTCCCGACGGACCAAACCGTTGACCGCGAAATTTGACCACTTCTGTCATTGGGTGTTGGCGAACACTGTCTTTCAAATCTCTAACAAATTGTGTCGACGAATAAGGGCGCTGATCCACCTCGATCAACTCGATTGCAACCGACCCCAACAGATCGCCGGATTTCGAGCGCGCGCCCGACAGCCCCCTGCCGGTATTTCCACCCACGCCGGCCACAATATAAAGCACCGGATTTGTGCCGTATTCCGCCTTGTATTTTTCGCCCAGCGCAATGGTGGCGCGTTGCATTTCATGCATCATTTGCACTGTGTCACTACGGCTGGCCCCCTCGAGCATGGCAAAATTGCCTGAAATCGAAGACTGCTCTGGCGGAACAAAAAACTGGCGAGGAACATCACCGCGGATCAGTGAGGCAACATGCATTGTCAGAATAACCACCAGCCCCGCAAAAACCGGATATCGCGCCCAGATCACCAATCGCATCATCGGGCGAAACACCAAATCGCGAAATTTTGCAAAGCCGCGGTTCACAATCCGGCTGGGAAAATCATACCAGTGCTGCTTGGCTGAATGACGCAAGGCCTGGCTCATGTGGTGGGGCAAAATCAGGAAACATTCCAGCAAAGAGGCAATCAAAACCACAGAAACCGCAAGCGGAATCGCCCCGATCAAATCGCCCAACCGGCCGCCCAGCAACGAGAGGCTGGAAAACGCAATCACCGTGGTTATTGTGGCGGCAAACACCGGCGGGGCCATGCGCAGGGCCGAATTTTCGGCCGCGACAACAGGGGATTCGCCCAAACTTCGCACCCTGAAATCTGCGTGTTCCCCCACCACAATTGCATCGTCCACCACAATGCCCAAGGTGATAATCAGCGCAAATAACGACACCATATTTATGGTTTGACCCGCCAGATACATCATCGCGATTGCCGCTAACATGGCCACGGGAATACCGGCGGCCACCCAAAATGCCGTGCGGGCGTTCAGGAACAAAAACAGCAATAAAACCACCAGCCCCAAACCCAGCAAACCGTTATCCATCAAAATGCCCAAACGATCCGAAATCGCCTTGGCACGGGTGCGGATCAGATCAATGCGCACATCGGGCGGCAGGGTCAGCATCATTTCATCGGCAATTTCTTCAACCTGACGCTGTATTTTAATCGCGTCGCCGCTGGGCGATCGGTCAATCCGGATCGAAACTGCCGGATTGTCGCCGACAAAATAGGCCCGATTGCGCGCCGCATCACCGGTTTTCACCTCGGCAACATCAGCGATTCTCAAAGGGGATCCATCCGCATTACTGCGCAAAATAATTGCGCCAACATCGGCCGCGCTGCGTTTTTCAATGCCGGTCCTGACGCGCACATTTGCGCCGGTAACGTCACCGGCAGGATCGGCAATCGCCTCCTCAAAAATCGCTCTGGAAATATCCAGCATGCTAATATCGTTTTCAATCAATGCTTTAGACGAAACCTCGACTAAAGTTTCGGTCGCAGCAATGCCAAGAATTTTGGTGCGTGTGATACCTGCTGCGTATAATCGTGTGATAAATTCATCGGCAAAGCGGCCCAACTGATCAACCCCGACAGGACCGGTAATGATAACATTCGTCACCCTGTCGCGCCACGCGCCGCGCTTGATCACAGGCGCATCGGCATCCTCGGGCAAGGTGGTGACAGCATCAACCGCGCTCTGCACTTCGTCCGCAGCGCGGCCCATATCCCAACCGGTTTCGAAATCCAGCACTAACAGCGCCGATCCTTGGCTGGCATGGGCGTGCGTGTCTGTCACCCCTTCCACCAGCAACAAAGCAGGGTTTAAAACCTGCAAAATAGCCGCATCAATATCTTCGGCACCGGCACCGGCCCATTTCACTTTTACCGAAACATTATTCACCACAACATCGGGGAAAAACTGTGTGCGCATCTTTGGCAGTGCCGCAACACCCAGCGCAATCATCACAACCAGCAATAAATTTGCCGCCGTGCGATGGCGGGTGAAATAAGACAGCAATCCGCGTGATTTTCCAGACACCGACATGGGCTATCCCCCCATTCGGGCTTCAATCCGCTTTACGATTTTGGCCGGCACCAACTCTTTGGCCAATTGCGCCAGAATGCCGGCTTTGGCCTCTGCGCGCATGCGCTTGTTGTCTTTGATAAACGCGATCAGCTTGGCGCGCCGCTCATCCGTCAGGCTTTGCATTTGCGGTTCAGCCGGCACTGTTTGACCAGAACGATGCACATTTACCTTTATGCCCGCCCCCAGCAAAGGTGAACGGGCCAAAACGATTTCGCGGCCTAAAACAGCATCGGATCGCACAATCACCTCATTGCCCTGCTTTCGCAACAGCTGGACCTGCTGCAGCTGCAAGCGATCATTTTCACCAATAACCAACACGGTCTGATTGGCATCCAATGCCGCCGCAGGCAAACTGACAACCTGTTTCAATTCAGGTTCTTTAATCCGTACCGTGACAAAATCACCGGGGCGAAACCCGCGCGCGCCTGTCAGGCTTGCAAACAACAAACGCCCCGTCAAACCCTTGCTCACCGATGCGCTTTCGCGCGTTATGCGGCCCTGTGCCAGCATGTCCACACCAAACACATCCAGCACCACCTCGACCTCGGCCTCAAGCAGTTCATAATCCGGCCCCAGCAAACGTGCGTACTGACTGGTCGAAAGCCGAAATGACACCTCGAGCGATTTGGCGTCGATCAGCTGGGCAAGGCGTTCATTTTTGGCAACCAGAGCACCCTGAACGGCCGTGACATTGCCCAAAACCCCGTTGAAAGCGGCATAAATATAAGTATCGGCCAGATTGCGCTTTGCCTCGGACAGGTTGATTTTTTGACGGGCCAGACGGGTGTTTGCCCGGGTTTGACGCGCTTTGGCGGCTTGCAGGGCTTGCCTGCGCGACAGCACCGCCTGATCGGCCGCGGATTCGGCCAACGCCGCTGCCTCGACCGCGGTATCGGTGCCAACCCCGCGCCTGCGCAAATCTTTTTGGCGCAAATGGGCTTGATGGCGCAAATTCGCCTGTGCTCTGGCTGATTTCACCTCGTCACCCGCCAAAGCCAAGGCCGCTGCGGCCTCTTGCTGCTCGGCTTTTGCTTCGGTGATATCGCTTTGGGCGCGGTCCAGCCCCGATTGTGCATTTTGCGGGTCAATCCGGGCCAGCAATACGCCAGATTTCACCGTACCACCTTCGACAAAATCGCCGGATAATTCCACAACCGCGCCGGTTGATGCGGCCCGAATATCCAGCGTGCGCTGGCTGCGAATTTCACCAAAAGCCGTCATAACAGGCACCATATCCGCCGGTTTTGCGGTTATCACATGGACCGAAAACACCCGTTCACGACGCGGCTTTTGTCTGGATTGCTCGGCCCATTTATCCTGCAAGGCAGAAAACAGAACATTGCCGCCAACAGCAAGCAGGCCCAGTGTCAGAGACAGCAAAAACAAACCAACCAGACTACGGCGCAAAAATCGCATTTATCCAGAACCTTCCAAAATATTTTCCGCCAGCTTGATCATAGCCAAACGCCCTGCCAAACAGGTTAACACAGATCATATACGCAGCAGAAAACTATTTCCGTCGCTTGTGTTCATCAAGACGTGGAAATATTTCAACAAAATTACATGGCCCTTGGCGGTAATCCAGTTGCACCGATAAAATATCGTCCCAGGCATCCTTGCAAGCGCCGGGACTGCCGGGCAACGCGAACAGATATGTACCATCCGCCACACCGCCTGTTGCGCGCGATTGTACCGCCGACATGCCAATTTTTGGAAATGAAATCATCGTGAACAGGGTCGCGAATGCCTCGATTTCCTTTTCGTAAACATCGCGATGCGCCTC
>DOHJ01000196.1:7244-9053 GCA_003535335.1 Paracoccaceae bacterium
ATTTGATCGCGCTCATCACGCAAAATCATCCGGTCCGCCACGATATGGCCTGACTTTTCAATTCGGTCCACAAGGGTCTGGCCGGATTTATCATCTTCGATTTTACGGCTGTCGGACACGGTTAAAACGGCAATGCGCACAGGAATGAATTCTTTTTTTTTCGGCATGAGCTTATTCTCCAAGCTTGGCTTTTAACGATAACAGATCCGCCCAAGCCTCGCGTTTGGCATGGGGCGAGCGCAGCAGGTAGGCGGGGTGAAACATCGGCAAAGCAGGTCGGCCCTGCACGGTTTCCCAGTTGCCGCGCATACGGGTAATACCCTTGCGCCCCAGCATGGCAAGGCAGGAAATATTGCCCATCAGCACAATCATATCTGGCTGGACCAGTTCAATATGGCGCTGCATAAACGGGCGCAGCATGGCAATTTCCGCCGTATTTGGATCGCGGTCTTGTGGCGGGCGCCACGGCAAAATATTGGTGATGTAAACCGCCGACGCAGGGTCAGGCCCATTTCGGCCCAGATCAATTGCCGCCAACATTTTATCCAGCAAATGGCCCGCGCGCCCAACAAATGGCCGCGCCTCGCGGTCCTCGTCACGGCCCGGAGCTTCGCCGATGATCATCAATCGGGCCGCAGGGTTGCCATCGGAAAACACCAGATTTCGCGCGCCCGACTTTAGCTGGCAATGCTGGAAATCCGCCAAAGCCTGCTTTAAGGCGTCAAGCGTTTCGGCCGCAGCCGCAACCGATTTGGCAAGCCCCACAACGTCAATATCAACCGCTTTGACGGGTTCCGGTTTTGATTTTGGCGCGGGTTTTGTTGCGATCCTGGGTTTTGGTTTTTCACGCACCAATTCATAGCGATTTAGCGCATCATCCCCGATCGCCTCGTCCGCGCCCAGTTCAATCTGCCATTCCAGCGCCGATTTGGCCTGATAATATCCCAGCATAGAATCCATGCCGCTACGGTATTCCTGAAACTGCGCAAGGTAAATCCCTTGCCGTGGATCATCTGCTTTTCTATAAGCAGGAAAATCAGGAGGCCTGCCCATGTCTTTCACCACGCCATTTACCGCAAAACACCTGCTTGGTATCGAGCCGCTAAAACCCGTCGAGATCACCACGATTCTGGATCTGGCCGATCAATACGTTGATCTGAACCGCAGGCAGGTCAAACACGGCGATGCGCTGGCCGGCCTGACCCAAATCAACATGTTTTTTGAAAATTCAACCCGAACCCAAGCCAGCTTTGAAATTGCCGGCAAACGTCTGGGCGCGGATGTGATGAACATGTCGATGCAGGCCTCGTCGATCAAAAAGGGCGAAACCCTGATTGATACGGCCCTGACGCTAAACGCCATGCATCCCGATATTCTGGTCGTGCGCCACCCGCATTCCGGCGCGGTTGATTTATTGGCCGAAAAGGTAAACTGCGCGGTGCTGAACGCAGGCGACGGCACCCACGAACATCCGACCCAAGCCCTGTTGGATGCCCTGACGATCCGGCGCGAAAAGGGTCGTTTGAACGGACTGAATATCGCGATTTGTGGCGATATCGCCCATTCCCGCGTGGCGCGCTCTAATATTTTTCTGCTGGGCAAAATGGAAAATAACATCCGGCTAATCGGGCCGCCGACATTGATGCCTGCCGGGATCAAGGATTTCGGCGTCGAGGTGTTTGACGACATGCGCGAGGGGCTGAAAGATGTGGATGTGGTGATGATGCTGCGCTTGCAAAAAGAGCGCATGGATGGCGGCTTTATCCCCTCCACGGGCGAATATTATCACCGCTTCGGGCTGGATCCGGG
>DOHJ01000229.1 GCA_003535335.1 Paracoccaceae bacterium
CTGCGACAAATAGTGACGTTCCCCGAGCTAGTTACTTCGGCTCCATTGGTGCCGGCGACAATTTCTATGTGGGATTTTGACCATGGAACGAACCAGCGTGCAGATATTTCGACCCAGAAAATCAGCTTAAACAATTTCGAGCTTGTCTTTAAAACCTGGGGCGATACCCGGGTTGCCCGCATCCGTGCTGACTGGCTTGCGTTTGGAGAAATCAAAGGCGAGGATGACTGGACGCTTTATTAAAGCCTAGAGTTTCTGGCCCCATTTGCTGCCTTTATAAAGTGGTTTTAGCGTTTCCAGATCAAATAGTGAGGAAACAGAATCCCCGCCCCAAGTATTTAGAATTGCTTGGGAAAATAATGGTGCGGATGGAACTATTCTGATTTTTTTGGCATCTTTTATGGGCTGGGTTGCCTCAATAGAATCGGTAATTACCAAATGCTTCATGGCTGATGCTTCAATGCGCTCAACCGCTGGTCCCGATAGCACGCCATGCGTGATATAGGAATGCACTTCACTTGCGCCATGTTCCATAAGAACCTCGGCCGCTTTGCAAAGCGTGCCGGCGGTGTCACAAATATCGTCTACGATGATACAGATTTGCCCCTCGACATCACCAATCACCTTCATTTCGGCAATTTCACCGGGTTTAGAGCGACGTTTGTCAACCATCGACAGATCACTACCAATGCGTTGGGCCAAATCGCGGGCACGCGCAACCCCGCCAACGTCTGGCGAAACAATCGTCAGTTTGTCCAAACTGTCAGAAAAGTGGTGCATGATATCCAGCGCAAATATTGGAGACGCATAAAGATTATCCACCGGAATATCGAAAAACCCCTGAATTTGGGTGGCGTGTAAATCCATGGTCATGATCCGGTCAACGCCGGATTTCACAATCAAATTGGCCACCAGCTTGGCCGAAATAGGCGTGCGGGCCTTGCTGCGCCGATCTTGGCGGGCATAGCCGAAATAGGGCATCACGGCGGTAATACGGGCCGCAGAAGAGCGGCGCAGCGCATCGGTAATAATTAGCAATTCCATCAGGTTATCATTTGTCGGTTTGGATGTGGGCTGAATGACAAACATATCTTCACCGCGCACATTTTCAAAAACTTCGACAAAGATTTCCTTGTCATTAAATTTTTCAACCCGCGCATCCAGCAGACCAATTTCAAGGCCGCTATTCATACTGGCGTAACGGGCGATTTCTTCGGCTAACGGACGGTTGGCATTGCCCGAAATCAGCATCGGTTTAGAGGAGGTCGGCATGAAGGCTAGGTCCTTATTTGGCAGCTTAGGAGTAACAGATTCGTGACGTTGACACCGCTTAGCATCCAGTTAGGGTCTTGGGAAGTAAAAGCAGGAGGAACCGGCAAAATGGGTGATATTTATTTGCAAAAATGGGGGCAGGCGGGCCAAGCTGCGCTATTGTTGCATCCGGCACTTGCCAGTTCGGATATGTGGCGTAGCCTTGCCGAAAACCTGACGGATTTATTGGCCATGGTTGCGGTTGATTTTCCTGGTCATGGCAGGTCTGCTGATTGGGATTGCATGGGGGATTATCACGGGGCTTGTAGCGAAATTGCGGCCGCACAATTGTCTAAACCCATGCATATTATTGGCCATTCTTTTGGCGCCACGGTTGCTTTGCGCATTGCACTTGAACATCCTGAAATGGTGCACAGCTTAACCCTGATTGAACCGGTTTTATTTGCCGCGGCCAAAGGCACAAAAGCCTATTTTCAGCACGAGGTTGAATTTCAGCCATTTATTACGGCGATGCAAGCCGGTGATAGGCAACGTGCCACACAGGTATTTACAAAACTTTGGGGCACGGGGGCAGCATGGGATAATTTTCCAGCCGCCACAAAAGCATATTTAAGTGCGCGGATCGATCTAATCCCCGCCAGCTCGCCAGCGATTAATGATGACAACGCGGGCCTGTTGAACACTGGACGGCTTGAGTCCTTAAACTGTCCGGTTTTGTTGTTGAAAGGCGAGAAATCCCCGGTGATCATCAATGCAATCCACAGCGCGCTTGCGGCCCGTTTGCCAAATGTGCAGCGGGTGCAGGTTGACGGGGCAGGGCACATGTTACCGATGACGCATGTTAAAATTGTGTCGGGGATTATCCGTAATTTTATTTCTGCAATAACTTCGGATTAGCCGCAGATCAGGGCCAGAAACCTGTCGATATTTTCCGCGCTGGCTGACCAGTCCGCAACCAGACGCGCGCTCAGGATTTCATTTTCGTCAGCGCCCTGCAACTGACCTTCCCACAGATAATATTGCGCGCCGGCTTCATGCAGGCGTTGATGTCCGGCGCGGCTCCAGCCGGCAAAAATCAAGTTGGCATCCGGTTGATACAGAAATGTCGCGCCCGCAATCTGTTTCAATCCATCGGCAAGACGCCGCGCGGCCGCATTGGCGGATCGGGCGCATTCCAGCCATAGCTCATCGGTTAGATAGGCCAGCATTTGCGCGGCCAAAAACCGGTTTTTCGACGGTAAATGTCCGCCGCGTTTGCGCCGCATCTCAAATTCACGCGCATGTTTGTGGTCAAAGAAAATCACGGCCTCAACCCCCATGCAACCATTTTTAGTGCCGCCAAAACTGACCACATCAATGCCGGCTTGCCACGTCATTTCCGCGGGGCTGCAATTTAGCGAAACCAGTGCATTTGCAAATCGCGCCCCGTCCAGATGGGTGGGCAGATTATAGATTTTGGCAATATCGCACAGCGCCCTGATTTCATTTAGCGAATAAACACTGCCGCGTTCGGTAACCTGTGTGATTGATATTGGCCCGCGCTGGGGACCATGCACACCACGGGTTTCTTCGGCCTGGATTTTAGCCCGCAGATTGTCGGGGTTGATTTTGGCATCCACCCCGTCAACAAGCGTCAATTTCGCGCCACCTGTGAAAAATTCGGGCGCATTGCATTCATCTTCGTGGATGTGGGACAGGGCCGAGCAAAAAATCGTTTCCCAAGGCTTGGTTATGGTCGCCAAAGCCAGAGAATTAGCAGCCGTTCCGGTCGAAACCAGATAAACAGCCGCATCGGGGGCTTCGAAAAGCTCGCGAATTTTTGTTTGTAGTTGATCCATCAGCGCATCATTGCCGTAAGGCATGGCGTAACCCTGATTGGCATTATTTAGCGCGGCCATGATTTTGGGATGCACCGGACCGGTATTGTCTGAGGCAAAAAACATTAGATAGGATCCTCGATTATCTGCTCTTCCCATTCCTCGACGGGCACTTCGAATTCCGATACGGTCCAGCCACGCACCGAAACACCGGCCTCGTGTACGGTTTCAGGGCGGCCCGAAACCAGCGGGTGCCAATCATAAAGCGGTTTGCCCTCGTAAATCAGCCGGTAAGCACAGCTGGCGGGCATCCAATAGGCGATTTCGCTGATATTATGCGGGGTCAGGCGCACACATTCAGGCACGAATTGATGACGGATTTCGTATTGTCCACAGCGGCAACTGTCACAATCCAGCAGACGACAGGCCACACGGGTAAAGGCAACTTCGCCGGTGTCTTCGTCTTCCAGTTTATTCAGGCAACATTTGCCGCAACCATCACACAGCGCTTCCCATTCGGCGGGGCGCAGCTTGTTCATTGGAATGCGTTCCCAGAACCGGTGCCGCAATCCGTGGCGCTGGATCGGGTCTTGGCTGGTACGGGTTTGCTTAAGCATTTTCCAGAATTTCACGCGCGCGCGCGCAATCGGCTGTCATTTGGGCAACCAGCGCATTCAGACTGTCAAATTTGGCTTCGGGCCGCAAATATTCAACCAGAGCAACCGAAACATGCACGCCATAAATATCGCCCTCGAAATCCAGAATATGGGTTTCAAGATTGGGAATGTCACCATCAAACATGGGCCGGATACCAATGCTGGCCGCGCCGTTATAACTGCCGGCGAACGGCCCTGATAAAACGTCTATTTTTACCGCATAAACCCCGAATTTAGGCTGGTGCAGGCCGCTGATCCACATGTTGGCGGTGGGAAATCCCAACAATCGGCCACGTTGCTCGCCACGAATGACTTCGCCTTCGATCCGGTGCAGGTGGCCCAGCATTTTAGCAGCATCTTGGGGGCGCCCCCCCGACAGGGCGTTGCGGATCGCGGTCGAGGAAACCTCGCCATCAGCCACTTCGATCATTTTGGCAATTGTGACACCAAAACCCATTTCTTTGCCAAATTGCGCCATGTCCGCAGCATTTCCGCCGCGATCTTTGCCAAATTGGAAATCTTCACCAATCACCACATGTTTTAATTCAAGACCGTCCTTGATGACGACACGGGCAAAATCGCGGGCGGACAGGGCGGACAGGGCGTCGTTGAAATTGATCTCGTACAGTTTTTCCACCCCGAGTTTTTGCAACCGGTTGGCGCGGCTTTCTGCGTTCATCAGACGAAAACCCGGGCCGCCGGGCGAAAAATATTGACGCGGATGCGGCTCGAACGTCATGACCCCCAGCGGGCAATTCAAATCGATTGCCTGATTTCGGGCGATGTCTATGACGGCCCCGTGGCCCAGATGCACCCCGTCAAAATTGCCAATCGCCACGCTGGCACCGCGCGCGTCAGGATGGACAAAGATATAATCTCGAATAATCTGCATGATTTCTGGTTACCGTTGCTGGTGACTGGGGGCAAGTACCAAAGCATCGCCGGTTATCACAACAGTTTCGCCAACCGATGCGATACAAGCAAGGGAAACGCGGCGTTTTTCCATGATAATATCGGTTACGGTAACGGTTGCTGTCACGGTGTCGTCAATGTGCACTGGCGCGCAAAATCGCAGGTTTTGCGATAAATAGATTGTGCCGTGGCCCGGTAAACGCTCGCCAATCAGCGCTGAAAACAGGCTGGCCGATAACATGCCGTGGGCAATGCGGGTTTTGAAAATGGACGCCGCACCAGCGGATTTATCCAGATGCAAAGGGTTTCGGTCTTCGCTGATTTGGGCAAACAGGTTTATTTCGGCCTCGCCGATCTGTTTTGTCAGGCTGCGCGACATGCCGATTTTCAGCTCTTCCAGATAGATTGTGCCAATTTCGTCAGGCTTTATCATGGTGTCTCTTTCGGTCATTAACGCAAATGCCCGATGGTGAAAGTGGCCGTTGTCATGGCTTTGCCCAGAAATGTTTTTAACGCATCCGGATCAGGTTGATCGACTGTTTCGGTTTCTTTGGCCGCCAAACCACCCGAAATAAACAGCGTGTCCATATCTTCGCCCATTGCGCCCTTGATGTCGGTGGCGATGCCGTCGCCGATACATAAAATACGGCTGTCGGAAATGTTTACACCCAGATCAGTCAGGCGCAGGCGGGCCAGATCGTAAATTGCCGGATGCGGCTTGCCGACATAAACCACCTCGCCGCCCATTTCGGTATAAAGTGCGGCCAAGGCACCGGCGCACCATTCGCGCACGCCACCACGATCAACCACGATATCGGGGTTGGCGCACAACATTTTTAGACGCTTTTGTTTGGCCAGCAAAAATTCGGGGCGCATTACGGC
>DOHJ01000231.1 GCA_003535335.1 Paracoccaceae bacterium
TGACCGCGAGTTCAGTGACGAATATTTAATAGCTGATGCCAAACGCGTTGGTCTTGCAGGGGATCACACAACAACAGAAACGCTGAATAACCTTTTACCAACAATCCGCTATGACGTGGTTTTTGAAAGTGACCGCATCCGCGATGCCGGATTTGAAAAACATTACCGAATGCGCGAAGCCGTATCAGCAGAAGAAAACACATCTGCTATTGTCGAATTCCTTAACATCCCGCAGAATAAAGCCCGAGAGATTGCTGAAACAGAACATTTATTTGTCGATTAAGGATCCCAATGGCCTATACATATGACGACCAGAATATTTTTGCGAAAATCCTGCGGGGTGAAATACCTTGCACAAAGGTTTTTGAATCCGAACATACGCTGGCATTTAACGATATCAGTGAACAAGCCCCGCATCATGTGCTGGTGATCCCCAAGGGGCCGTATGTTTGTTATGATCATTTTGCATCCAGTGCCAGTGATGCCGAAATCATTGATTACACACGTGCAATTGGCAGTATTTGCAAGCAATTGGGCATTGAGCCGGGTCAGGCGGGTGATGGTTATCGTTTGATTGCAAATTCCGGGGCTGATGCGGTGCAAGAAGTTATGCACCTGCATGTGCATATTCTAGCCGGTCGCCCATTGGGCCGTATGCTGGCCAGTGGTTAATTAATGATGATGGTTGCTGATTGAGCTAATAATGATCACTACCGTTGGCATTCGCCAAAACTGATTAAAATAGGCAATTGCGCACACAGTTTGTGGTATCAGACGGCCTGCATAGAAAACCCTGATCGCCCAAACCGGTCACAAATTAAAGAAAGCGAATAGTAAATGAATTTTGGCAAAGGCTGTCACCTACATTTGATCGACGGATCCGCATTTATTTTCCGCGCATATCACGCGTTACCACCCTTAACCCGCAAATCAGATGCACTGCTAATTGGCGCTGTTGCCGGGTTTTGCAACATGCTGTTCAAGCAAATCGAAGCCAACACCGGTAACGATGCTCCAACCCATATTGCCGTTATTTTTGACCATTCCGGCAAGACCTTTCGCAACGATATTTATGATAAATACAAAGCCAACCGGCCGCCCGCACCAGAAGATTTGCGGCCCCAGTTTCCGCTTACCCGCGATGCAACCCGTGCCTTTAACATCGCCTGCATCGAGGTCGAAAATTACGAGGCCGACGATATTATCGCAACCCTTGCCAATCAGGCCCGTGATGCCGGCGGGCGCTGTACGATTATCAGTTCCGACAAAGACATGATGCAGCTGGTCGGTGGTGGCGTTGAAATGCTGGATGCAATGAAAAACAAACGCATCGATGTCGAGGGTGTTCAGGAAAAATTCGGTGTTGGCCCTGACCGTGTGGCTGATGTGCAGGCGTTGGCGGGTGACAGTGCCGATAACGTGCCCGGCGCGCCCGGTATCGGTATTAAAACCGCAGCATTGCTGATCAATGAATATGGCGACCTTGAAACCTTGTTGGAACGTGCCGGCGAAATCAAACAACCCAAACGTCGCGAGGCGTTGATTGAGAACGCCGACCTGATCCGGATTTCCCGGGAGCTGGTTCAGCTGGTCGGGGATATGGAGCTTGATTTTAGCCTTGATGATCTGGAACTGAAAGAGCCTGCAGCAGATACGTTAATGACCTTTCTTTCAGAAATGGAATTTCGAACCCTGACAAAAAGGGTGGCTGATAAATATGGGGTTAATGCGCCGGAAATGCCCGATGCTGTGGCCCCTGCTGATGCGGTGAATGCACCGGATTTTGATGCTGGAAAATACGAATGGGTCAAAGATACTGATGCATTAACCAAATGGATCGAGCGCATTTACGAGCGCGGTTATGTGGCGGTTGATACTGAAACCACAGGTCTTGATACGATGCGGGCTGATCTGGTGGGTATTTCACTATGCGTTGACGCCGGTGAGGCCTGTTATATTCCGCTGACCCATAAAGAAAGCGCAGGCAATGATCTGTTTGCTTCTGATGAATTGGCCGAAGGGCAGATCAATCTGAATGTGGCTCTAACCATGCTAAAACCAATGCTTGAGGATGAAACAATCCTGAAAATTGGTCAGAATATGAAATATGACGCCAAGATATTTTCGCGTGTTGGCATTAATATTGCCCCGATTGATGATACAATGTTGCTATCTTACGCCCTGCATGCAGGTTTGCATAATCACGGCATGGATGCGCTGTCAGAGCTATATCTCAATCACAAACCAATCCCGATCAAACCGTTGTTGGGCGTCGGCAAATCCGCAATTACTTTTGACAAGGTAAAAGTTGCCGATGCCGTGCCTTATGCGGCCGAGGATGCCGATATTACCCTGCGACTTTGGCAAATTTTCAAAGCAAAGCTGCACACTGAGCAGGTCACCACAGTTTACGAAACCATGGAGCGCCCTTTGGTCCCTGTTTTGGCCGAAATGGAAATGCACGGCATCAAGGTTGAGCGTGATGTTCTTAGCCGTATGTCCAATACGTTTGCCCAGAAAATGGCCGGATTAGAGGCTGATATCCACGCGCTGGCCGGTCGGCCGTTCAATGTGGGATCGCCAAAACAATTGGGTGAAATACTGTTTGATGAAATGGGGCTTGAGGGCGGTAAAAAGGGTAAAACCGGCGCTTATGCAACCGGTGCTGATGTATTGGAGGATTTGGCGGCAAACGGCCATGACCTGCCTGCGCGGGTCTTGGATTGGCGCCAGTTGAGCAAGTTAAAATCAACTTACACCGATGCATTGCAAGATCACATAAACCCAGAAACCGGCCGCGTGCATACGTCGTATATTATCGCCGGGGCCAACACCGGGCGTCTGGCATCAAGTGACCCTAATCTGCAAAATATTCCGGTACGATCCGAAGACGGGCGGCGCATTCGAGAGGCGTTTATTGCCGATGAAGGCAAAGTGTTGCTATCGCTTGATTACAGCCAGATCGAGTTGCGAATTTTGGCCCATATTGCTGATATTGAGGCTCTAAAGCAGGCGTTTAGGGACGGTCACGACATTCACGCCATGACAGCCAGTGAAATGTTCAACGTACCAATGGAAGAAATGACGCCCGAAATTCGCCGTCAGGCCAAGGCAATTAATTTCGGGGTGATTTACGGGATTTCGGGTTTTGGTTTGGCCCGAAACCTGCGCATTCCGCGCAAAGAAGCACAAGGGTTTATAGACCGGTATTTCGAACGGTTCCCTGAAATCCGCACCTATATGGATGACACTGTTGAATACGCCAAAGAGCATAAATATGTAAAAACCCTGTTTGGCCGTAAAATTCACACGCCCGCAATCGCCAGTAAAGGTCCGCGTGCAGGCTTTGCCAAACGTGCGGTAATCAATGCACCAATTCAGGGATCAGCCGCTGATATTATTCGCCGCGCCATGGTGCGAATGCCTGCGGCAATTTCAGATCTGCCTGCCAAAATGCTGTTGCAAGTGCACGATGAGCTGATTTTTGAAGTCGACAAAGAGGCCGTTGACGACGTGACCGCAGTCGTACGCAAGGTCATGCAAAACGCTTCAATGCCTGTGGTTCAGCTTGACGTGCCACTGATTGTAGATGCCGGCGTCGGCGCGAATTGGGCCGAGGCCCACTAATTATGAGCGTAGACAGCACAACCCACAAAGGTTATCGGTTTGTGCATGAAAAAACCTATTGATCCGATCTCGTCCGTTAGTGACGCGCTGGGCTGTTTTCAAAGCGGTCTGCGGCAAATGCAAGATGCCGTTGCAGGTCCGCAATTAAGTGAAATAATTTCTGCTGCGGCAAATCTTATATTTAAGATGAAAGGCCGTTTAATCCTGTGCGGCATTGGCAAAAGCGGCCATGTCGCGCGCAAGTTGGCTGCGACATTTGCATCCACCGGAACCCCTGCGTTTTTTGTGCATGCATCCGAGGCCAGCCATGGCGATCTGGGCATGATACAGAATGATGATGTTTTGTTGCTGCTCTCATGGTCCGGCGAAACCAAGGAAATGTCGGATATCATCGCCTACGGTTTGCGTTTTAATGTTCCAATAATCGGCATCACCGGACGCGCTGGCAGCACTTTGGCCAGCAAAGCACAATATCCAATCGTGTTGCCCAAGGCCGAGGAAGCCTGCCCGCATAATCTGGCCCCGACCACTTCGACATTGCTGCAACTGGCAATGGGGGATGCTTTGGCGGTAACTTTGTTGCGCATGCGTGGTTTTACCGAGGAAAGTTTTCGCAATTTTCATCCGGGCGGAAAACTGGGTGCGGCGCTTACTCCGGTTCGCGATATTATGATCAGCGGCGAGCAGTTACCGTTAGTATCGCTAGATTCGCCCGTAATCGAAGTGATTTCACAGATTTCGGCCAAAGGATTTGGTATCGTTGGTCTGCAAAATCCGGATCAAAGCCTTGCCGGTGTTATAACCGATGGCGACATTCGGCGTTATCTGGAAGCCAATTCAAATGGCACCCTGCAATCGGTTATTGGCGACACCAAAGCGCTGGCATTAATGACCAAAGGCGGTGTTACGATAGATCCCGATCGGTTAACTGCACGGGCATTGAATGTGATGCAAACCAAAAAGATCACGGCCGCATTTGTGGTGGAAAATAGCAAACCTGTCGGTCTGGTCACAGTGCATCAGTTGTTGCAGCAAGGCGTGGCCTAGTCTTTCATCAACCGGTCAATCTCTTTCAGCCGTTTCAACATTTTTGCCATGTCAGCCAGCGGGGCCATATTTGGCCCGTCGCTTGGCGCCCAATCG
>DOHJ01000159.1 GCA_003535335.1 Paracoccaceae bacterium
GGGGCTTTTTGTTTGACCCTGCGGCTGATGCTGTCTACCTAAGTATCTAGCATTTCAAAGAGGTAGGCCATGATTTACAAAACCGCCGCTGATTGGGAAAATACCAGCCACAGGCGCGTTGCCCTGTTTGGCATGTCCGGCCTTGGCAAAACCCATGTGGCAAACGCCTTGCGTGGTACCGGAAACTGGTTTCACTATAATGTCGATTACCGTATTGGCACGCGCTATATGGGCGAATTTATTGTTGATAATTTCAAACGCGAAGCAATGAAAAATCCGTTTCTGGCCGAACTTTTACGCAAAGACAGCATCGACATTTCCTCTAACATCTCGTTTGATAATCTGGCCCCCTTGTCGACCTATCTGGGAAAGCCGGGAAATGCTGATCTGGGCGGGCTGGAATTTAGCGAATATATGCGCCGGCAAGATCAGCATAAAGAGGCCGAAATTAAAGCATTGCTGGATACAGGTCACTTTATAAAACGCGCGCAAAGCCTTTATAAATATGAAAATTTCATCTGCGACACAGGCGGATCAATTTGCGAAGTCGTAAACCCGGATGATAAAAATGATCCGGTTCTAAGCCATATGTCAAAACATTTATTGCTGGTCTGGATTAAAGGCACTGACGCCCATGCAGAAGAATTGGCAAAACGTTTTGATGCAGAGCCAAAGCCGATGTATTACCCCGCCGAAACCATGCGTGATATGTGGCAGCGCTATTTGACTAAACAACACCAGACAGCCGGTCAGGTTGATCCGGATGCCTTTATTCGCTGGGGATTTGCCGAGGCCCTGCAACATCGCCAGCCGCGCTATCAGGCTATGGCAGACAATTGGGGCGTTACGATTGACGCCAAAGACGTGGCAAATATCAGTGGTGTTGAGGATTTCAACGCCCTGATTTCCCGCGCAATTTCTGCCGCGAATTAGGATTTCAACATGCCAATAAGAATTCCATCCTCCCTGCCCGCCTTTGAAACTTTGTCAAAAGAAGGCGTGATGGTGATGAGCCGCTCTCAAGCCAACCTTCAGGACATCCGGCCGATGAAAATTGGCCTGCTGAACCTGATGCCGCAGAAAATCCAGACCGAAACCCAGTTTGCCCGCCTGATTGGCGCAACCCCCCTACAGATCGAACTGATATTAATCCGGATGTCCGAACACAAAAGCAAAACCACGTCAGAATCGCATATGGGTGAATTTTACAAGACATTTCAAGAGGTTAAAGATCAAAAATTTGATGGATTAATTATCACCGGCGCACCGATCGAACATTTGCCCTTTAACGATGTCACCTATTGGGATGAGCTTTGCGAAATATTTGACTGGACCCAGAGCCATGTGCATTCCACATTTGGCGTTTGCTGGGGTGGCATGGCAATGATTAACCACTTTCACGGGGTTGAAAAACACTTGCTGGATCAAAAGGCATTTGGCTGTTTCCGACATAAAAATATGGCTCCGACTTCGCCTTATTTACGCGGTTTTTCCGATGAATGCGTTATTCCGGTCAGTCGCTGGACCGAAATACGCCAAGACGCAATTTCCGGTGAAAACGCTTTGGTAACGCTGCTTGGCAGTGATCAGGTTGGGCCCTGTCTGGTTCAGGATGATGCCCACCGCGCGCTTTATATTTTCAACCATTTCGAATATGATACAAACAGCCTGAAGGCCGAATATGATCGCGATGTGGCGGCCGCAAAACCGATAAATCTGCCGATGAATTATTATCCGGACAATGACCCGTCCCGCCCGCCGCTGAACCGCTGGCGCAGTCACGGGCATTTGCTCTATACCAACTGGATCAGCGAAATTTATCTGACGACACCGTTTGATCAGGCTATGATCGGTCGTGAAATTATGGATTTACGTGGTTAAGCAGGAGACCGATATGATTTTACCTTTTGATGGTGCCATTTCCACATTCTTCAACAGAACCGCATCAAAGGAATTGCGCGCGGCAATTCAGGGTGCCAACCGCAAGGAAATTCTAACCGACAGCTACCCGTATGAAACACGCATGAAACGTGAAGAATACGAGGAAACCATGGCGGCCCTGCAAATCGAACTGGTCAAGTTCCAGTCTTGGGTCAAGGACAAAAATGCGCGTATCTGCGTGGTTTTTGAAGGCCGTGATGCGGCAGGTAAAGGGGGGTCTATCAAGAGGTTACGAGAAAACCTTAATCCTCGTGTGGCCCGTGTTATAGCCCTGCCCAAACCATCAGACCGCCAAGCAACCCAGTGGTATTTCCAACGCTATGTGGCCCACCTGCCCGCGGGTGGTGAAATCGCCCTGTTTGATCGTTCGTGGTATAATCGCGGTGTGGTTGAGCATGTTTTTGACTTTTGCACCCCGACCCAGCGCCAAAATTTTTTCCAGCAACTTCCCGAATTTGAAGATATGCTGGTGGATGAGGGGATCCAGTTTACCAAAATCTGGCTGAATGTCGGGCGTGCCGAACAATTGCGCCGCTTTCTAGCCCGCGAAAAAGACCCGCTTAAACAATGGAAACTTAGCTCGATCGATGTCGAAGGCTTAAACCGCTGGGATAAATACTCAGAGGCGATTGCCGAAACCTTCAAGCGCAGCCACAGAGATAACGCGCCATGGACCGTAATTCGCGCCGATGACAAACGCCGCGCCCGCATTGCCGCAATCCGCGCGGTGCTTGCCCCGATTAAATATGACGGCAAGAATGACAAAATCGCGTGTGCTCCGGATGCTAAAATCTGTGGCGGCCCCGAAATCTGGTCTGATTAAATGCGCAAACGCGGCTATCATCACGGCAATCTACGCCAAGCCCTGATCGAGGCTGCCTTGACCCTGATCGAGGAAAAAGGGCCAACCGGTTTCACCCTGTCCGAGGCCGCCAAACAGGCCGGCGTCACCCCCGCTGCGGTTTACCGGCATTTCAAAGGCCGCGAAGATCTGATTGCCGGCGCCGCGCTTGAAGGCTATAAAATCTTTGGTGATCTGATGGATTATGCCAGCCAGAAAAACCTGACCGGACTAAATGCATTCGAGAGCACCGGCCGCGCCTATCTGGCCTTTGCCCGGCGACATCCGGGCCATTATATTGCGATGTTTGAAAGCAGTGTTTCAATCAACAGCAGCCCCGATCTGGCCCATGCCGCCCAATACGCACTGGGCCAACTTGAAGATGCGGCCACCCGGCTGACAAACCACATGCCGGCTGACAAACGCCCCCCCGCCTCGATGGTTGCAGCCCACATCTGGGCCATGAGCCACGGCGTGGTCGAGCTGTTCGCGCGCGGATCCCCCGGCACCCAAAGCCCGTTTCCCGCCGAAGATTTACTGGAAAGCGG
>DOHJ01000167.1 GCA_003535335.1 Paracoccaceae bacterium
CATGTCTAAAAGACCACGCAGGCGCGACTGGAGCGTTTCTTCGGTCAGCCCTTCGTCCGTGCCTTCAAACAGCGGGGCAAGCGTGTTGGTGATGGCCGCACGCCCTTGGGCGATTGGCAGAAAATCATATCTGCAACCCAGATTTTGCACAATAATTTTGGCGTCATTTAACGATTCTTTTGAGGTATATTCAGACGGCAACATCACGCATCGCACATTTTGCGCCCCCAGCGCATCAACCGCAATGGTTGCAACAATCGCGCTGTCTATGCCGCCAGACATGCCCAGCAGCACCTTTTTAAAGCCGGTTTTGCGCATGTAATCGCGCAGGCCCAAGACCATAACGTGGTAATCTTGCTCCCAAACATCCGGCTGCGGGGCCAAATCGCCCTTGACCGCGCACCAGCCGTCAACATCACGGTTGAAATCCACCTGCGCGATGGTTTCGGCAAACGGGGGCAACTGCACCGCCAGATCGCCGCCGGGGTTCAACACAAACGAGGCCCCGTCAAACACCTGATCATCCTGACCGCCGACCATGTTTAGATAAACCAGCGGCAAACCGGTTTCGATGACGCGCTGCACCATTACGTTGGTGCGAACGTCCAGTTTCCCCCGGTAATAGGGCGAGCCATTTGGCACCAACAGGATTTCAGCGCCGGTTTCTTCCAGCGTTTCGGCCACATCATCAAACCATGCGTCTTCGCAAATCGGGCTGCCAATGCGCAAATCGCCGACACTATAGGGGCCACCCGGGTCAGCCGGTGAAAACAGGCGTCTTTCGTCAAACACTGTTTCATTGGGCAGGTGGTGTTTCAGGGCGCGGTGGCTGATTTTACCATTTTGCAAAATATAATAAGCATTAAAAAGCTTCTCGCCATCGTGATACGGCGCGCCAATCGCCAGCGCAGGACCATCGGCACAATCGCGGGCCAACTGCTCGATCCGGCGCATGGCATCTGTGTAAAATGCAGGCCGCATCACCAGATCCTGCAACTGGTAGCCAGTCAAAAACATTTCCGGCAATGCAACCATATCGGCACCCGCCGCACGGCCCTGTTGCCACGCATCTTGCGCTTTGGCTGCGTTTTGTTCCAGCGCACCGACAGTTGGGTTTAGCTGCGCCAGTGTTAGGCGAAATTTTTCCGACATTTAATGCCCCTGTTGTTCACACGGGTTTTATTAACAGAGTTCTACGCAAGTGAAAGCCTTGTTCGTTGAAAAATACCGTTGTCAGGGGCGCGCGGCTGAACTAGGCTCTGCTTAAACCACAGATAGGGGTCCGATGTGTTGATTTCAAATGCAGCAAAAAACGCCGCGATTACCGGCATTGTGATAAGTATTGCCGGCTCTGGCGCGGCCATAAGCCAGAATACCGGTGCGGTTGAAACCAAGCAATATGACGATGGCGGCATCTACGAAGGCACCTTCAAGGATGGCAAACGCCACGGCACGGGCAGCTACCGGATGCCGAATGGTTATGAATATAACGGTGAATGGCTGGAGGGCGCGATGACGGGGGCCGGACGTGCCGTGTTTCCGGGCGGGATGATCTATGAGGGCAGTTTTTTCAACGGCAAGATCGAGGGCTTTGGCAAAATCACCTTTGCTGACGGTGGCACTTATGAGGGCGATTTGGCCGACGGCAAAATTACCGGCAACGGCATCAGGATTTATCCTAACGGGGTGATTTACGAGGGCGGGTTTCGAAATGCGCTGCACCACGGTATCGGCACAATGAAAAGCCCGAACGGCTATGTTTATCAAGGTGAATGGGTTGATGGTGTCAAGCAGGGGCAAGGCGAAATAACCTATCCCGACAAGTCGGTTTACAAAGGCACTTTGGTAAAGGGCTTGCGCGAGGGCAGCGGAATAATGACCAACACCGATGGTCTAATCTACGAAGGCAGCTGGAAAGGCGGCCAGTTCCACGGCGAGGGTAAAATGACCCTGCCCAATGGCGATGTCTACAAAGGCCAGTTCAGCGATGGCAAACGCCATGGCAAGGGCAGTATGATTTATGTGAACGGCGCGACATATCAGGGCCAGTTCAAAGATGACGCCCGCCATGGTGAGGGCGCATTCAAAAGCCCGGATGGCTATGACTATAATGGCGGCTGGGTTGCCGGAAATATTGCAGGCAGCGGCACCCTGAAATACCCCGACGGATCTGTTTACACCGGCCAGTTCAAAGACAATGTTGCCCAAGGTCAGGGCAAAATAACCTATCCCGATGGCGGCAGTTATCAGGGCGGCTGGATCGCCGGCATTATCGAGGGGAAAGGTGTTGCGCGCGCAGCAAACGGGCTGGTTTACGAGGGCGAATTCAAAGATGCCAAATTCCATGGACAAGGCACGGCAATCGAGGCCAGCGGCTATAAATATGTTGGCGGCTGGGCAAACGGCAAACGTCACGGCCAAGGTGTTGCAACATTTGAAGATGGCGCAGTTTACAAAGGCGGGTTTGTCGATGGCAAGCGCCATGGTCAGGGCGAAATGGTTATGGCCGACGGCTTTAAATACGTTGGCGGCTGGAAGGCCGGTAAATTTGACGGCAAAGGCAAAGCCACCTATCTGAGCGGTGATATTTACGAGGGCATGTTCAAGGATGGAAAACGCCAAGGACAAGGCACAATGCAATACGCCTCGGGCAAAAAAGAAAGCGGCGACTGGACAAACGGCGCTTTGGCACCTGTGGCAAGCGGCGATGCGGCAGAAGGTGAGGCGCAACAACCTGCCGAGGCCGGCTCGAACAGAGCAATCGACTGGTCGTCACTGAGCGATAATTTTGTACATCAGGTC
>DOHJ01000149.1:0-4537 GCA_003535335.1 Paracoccaceae bacterium
GCACTTAGCCAATGATCTGAATGAAAAACTGCTGGACGGGGTGAACATATCGGGAATGGACAATGCCAGTGCTGTGGCCGCAGCGGATGAAGTCGTTATTCTTGCGGTGCCGTTTTCGGCCCATAATGCCACGTTGGAGGCTTTGAAACGTGACCTGAGCGGTAAGGTTCTGGTCGATATCGTTGTGCCGCTTTCGCCCAATGATCCCAAGATCGTGGAAATGCCCCCCGAAGGATCGGCCACCGAAGCCGCTCAGGCGCTGCCGGGGCCGGAAATACCTGTGGTCGGCGCGCTGCATAACGTATCTGCCGCCACGCTGAACAATCTGGATCACGAAATTAACTGCGATATTCTGGTCTGTGGTAACAAGCTGGATGCGCGCAAAAAAGTCATGGATCTGGTCAATAAACTGGGCGTGACATCCTATAATGCGGGTGCTGCCAACGCGGCCCGCTGCATGAGGCCATCACCCCGATCCTGATCCGCATAAACATATCAAAAGCGGTGCCGTTTTCCCATGCGGGCCTAAAAATCTGGGCACCCGAAACTTAACCAAAAAGGAGATTGAAAAATGGAATTCGGAATTACATTTAAAGGTGTGGTAAAGCCAAATCGCGCCCGTGCTTTGGTGCGTCAGGCCGAAAATGGCGGCTTTGATTATTGCTGGTATTACGACAGTCACATCCTGTGGCGCGAAAGTTTTGTGGCCATGGCGATGTTGATGGAACACACCAGCAAAATTCGCTTTGGTCCGCTGGTGACAAACCCCAACACGCGCGACTGGTCGGCGGCGGCCAGCCTGTTTGGCTCACTTGCAATTCAGTCGGATGGCCGTTTTGATATTGGCCTTGGTCGCGGTGACAGTGCTGTTCGGGTGATGGCTGGCGGATCAGGCCATTGCAGCGGGCAAGGCCGATGGGCGCGACATGTCAAATTACCGTGTGATGGCGGCCGCCCCCGCCTGGACCGGACCCAAATCCGACGGCATCGCCGCCACGCGCTGGTTTCCGGCGATGGTTGGCAACCACGTGGCTGATATTGTTGAAAAATATGGATCAGACAGCGATATGGTTCCGGCCAGTTTAACCGCTTACATCGAGGATCGAAAGGGCTATGATTATTCCAAACACGGCCAAACCGATAACCCCTATCTGGATTTCATCACCGATGATATCGTCGATAGCTTCGCAGTTTTAGGCAGCCCCGAGCAGCACATTGCCAAACTGGATGAAACCCGCTTTGATATTGTGATTCTTGACAATCTGATGCCCGGCCAAACCGGTATTGAATGGTTGACCGAACAACGCCAGATCGGTTTTTTTGGCGAGGCCATTTTGATAACTGCCTATGCCGATCTGGAAACCGCGATTGCCGCCTTGCGGGCTGGCGCGATTGATTTTTTGCTAAAACCGTTTCGCGCCAACCAGATATTAAGCGCCATTGCCCGATGTCTGGACCGGACCGCGCTGCGCCATGAAAATACGCTTTTGCGTCATGAACTCTCGTTGGGGCGCAATATTTTAACGGGGCGTGACCGGCTGGTTGGTGGCTCGGATAAAATGAAGCAGGTCAAAGATATCTTGCGCCGTTGTGCCAAGCTGGATTCGAATGTTTTAATCAAAGGTGAAACCGGTACTGGCAAAGAAGTGGCCGCGCGCATGCTGCATGCCAATTCGGAGCGCGCCAACAAACCATTCGTGCCGGTCACGTGCGCTGCATTTTCCGATAAACATTTCAATGCTGTGCTATTTGGTAGCCTGCCGGAAAATGCCGACGCCGGACAGGCCAGCGATGGTTTGTTCATTTCTGCCGAAGGTGGCGTGCTGTTTTTGGATGATGTGGATCAGTTGTCCAGCTTTGCGCAGGCCGCGCTGGTTCAGGTTATTGAAACCGGCAAAATCAAACCGGTAAACGCCAGCCGCGAAATTCCGGTTGATGTACGCATTATTGCCTCATGCGCCCGCAATTTGCTGGATCTGGTTCAGGATGGCAGTTTTCGCGAAGATCTTTATTACCGTTTGAATGTGCTGAACGTAGAAATGCCCTCGCTGCGCCAGCGCCCCGATGACATTATTGATCTGGCAAAGATGTTTATTGAAAATATCGCGGCCGAATTGCAGGTTGATCCGCCAAAAATAAATGCTGCGGCGCGGCGTAAATTATTGCGCAATCCGTGGCCCGGAAATGTGCGCGAATTGCGCAACCATATTGAACGCGCCCTGATCCATGATGATCTGGAATACGGGCTGGAATTTGACCCTGATGACCATGAGGGGGAAACGCTTGCCTCGGTTGAAAAACGTCTGATTCTGGATACGCTGGAAACCTGCAAAGGCAACCGCGCCGAAGCCGCGCGCCGGCTGGGGGTTTCGCGCAAAACCATTGATCGAAAATGTCAGGCCTGGAACCTGTGAGCGCGGGCTTATGAAATCGGTCCGCCTAAGGTTGCTGGCGCTGGCCATGTTGCCTTTGGTGGTGTTGCTGCCGATATTGTTAATCATTACCATCACCCATTGGGCCAGCAAATTTGACGGCTTGCTGATTTCAAAAGTTGCCAGTGATTTGCGCATTGCCGAGCAATACATGCAGCGCATTGTCACCACACAAGGCAACCGGATTAGCGGCCTTGCGGCCTCGACCGATTTTCGAAATGCGGCCGATGCAGGTCCGCAAGAATTGCAAAAACTGCTTGAGCGCAGCCGCGCTGCTTTGGGCCTGGATTATCTGGTTTTACGCCATGAAAATCGGCCAAGTCGCGCGACATCTGAACGCCTTGCTGGATCAGGTGCAAGAAAGCGACCGGAAACTGCGCGACTGGGCCGATACCCTGAACGATCAGGTTGACCGGCGCACCGAAGAGCTGCGCGATGCAAACCTGAAACTGGAACAAACCTACAAACAACTGGTGGTCAGCGAAAAGCTGGCCAGCATTGGTGAAATCACCGCCGGTGTGGCGCATGAAATCAACAATCCGGTGGCGGTTATTCAGGGCAATATTGACCTGATGCGGATGACTTTGGGGGCGAAATCTGACGAACACGCGACCGAACTGAACCTGATTGACGCACAGGTGCGCAGGATCACTGCGATTGTTGGCAAACTGCTGCAATTTGCCAAACCCGGCGATTTCGCTGACAATCGACAGCATGTAGATGTCCAAAATGCGCTGGAAGATTCGATTGTTCTGGTGCAGCATTCCCTGCACAATTCCGGCATCAGTCTGGTGCGCAATTATTCAGCCGCCCCACCGGTGTTAATAGATCAGGGCGAACTGCAACAGGTGCTGGTCAATCTTTTGATAAATGCCATTCAGGCCATGCCAGACGGCGGCATTTTAACCCTTACGGTCAAAACCAAACAACGTGACGGGGTGGCGGGTGTTTTGATGCGTGTAAAGGATACAGGCACCGGCATTTCGGCCCAACAGTTAGAGCAGGTTTTCGACCCTTTCTTTACCACAAAACGCGGCAAAGGCACGGGACTCGGTCTGTCGATCAGCCAGTCCCTGATTCGACGCAGCGGCGGGATTATCACGGTAAAAAGCAAAATTGATCAGGGAAGCGAATTTTTTATCTGGCTGCCGGAAACACCCATTTTGACCGGCCATTAACCACTGAGCTGATCAAAAACTGGACAAAATGTCGCAGGTTTTGTGTGGCTGCCGTAAAAAAATACCCAAATTGACCGACTAACCTCCCGGGATATCACCCCTAACCAATTGATATGTATGTTTATTTTGATTGACAAACTTACTGTCGACAATAGATTATTATTAAGCATACAATATCGGTCTACATAAACCGAAGCCACTTTCTAAAGTAGCCACAACAAAACGGCACTGGTGGCTTCCACAACGGGAGACGTAATTTATGTCATCGCAATCCTCAGGGGGCGCATTGGATTTTCTTAAAAAAGAAAACATCATCGCCGCACCGGGCTATAATCGCTGGAAAGTTCCGCCAGCCTCAATCGCCATCCACATGTGTATCGGATCAGTTTATGCTTGGTCCTTGTTTAACGGACCACTCACGCGCCAATTGGGCGTTGTTGCCTCAAGTGCCGACGATTGGTCACTGGCCTCGGTTGTCTGGATCTTTTCTGTTGCAATCGTTTCATTGGGCCTGACGGCTGCTTTTGGCGGTAAATGGCTGGAAAAAGTTGGCCCGCGCTATGTTGGCGTGGTTGCCGGTTTTTGCTGGGCCGGTGGTTTTCTTATTGGTTCTGTTGGGATTTCTACGCATCAGCTTTGGCTGATTTATCTCGGTTACGGGGTGCTTGGCGGTATGGGCCTTGGGCTTGGATATGTGTCGCCGGTATCGACATTGATCCGCTGGTTCCCTGACAAACGCGGCATGGCCACGGGCATGGCGATCATGGGTTTTGGTGGCGGCGCGATGATTGGTGCGCCTCTGATCCGCTGGTTGCTGTCAATATACGCCAAGGCACCTGAATATCTGGGGGCTGAATCTGCCGTTACCCTGATCACCGAAGGCGGACGCCGGTTTGCAGAAACTGCGGCTGGCAAGGTCGAAGTTGT
>DOHJ01000149.1:4875-7139 GCA_003535335.1 Paracoccaceae bacterium
TTGTGATCGCAAGCGCCAAACAAGCCGCTGCGATTTCAAGCGACGCACTAGAAGGCGTTTATGTGGTTGGCACGGGGGATACCGGCGCATCGGCGACATTTGTTACACTGGGTGTTGGTTATTTCATCGTGATGATGATTGCCTCGTTCCTGTACCGCGTTCCTGCGGCTGACTGGGCACCCGAAGGTTGGGATGCAACCAAACTGACCAGCAAAAAAATGGTTACAGAAAACGATGTTCACATTGAGCAATCAATGAAAACACCGCAGTTCTGGTTTATTTGGATTGTGTTGTGCATGAACGTGACCGCCGGTATCGGTGTGATCGGTGTGGGCAAAACCATGATCAACGAAATCTTTGGTGATCTGGCGATTGTGACGGCTGGATTTGCCGCGACTTATGTTTTGATGATCTCGGTCTTTAACATGACCGGACGGTTCTTCTGGGCTTCGGTTTCGGATTACATCGGGCGCAAAAACACCTATTTCTGCTTCTTCCTGATCGGTATCGCCCTCTATATGTCGATCCCGTATTTTGCATCATCCGGTAGCCTGTCTGCAATGTGGGGCTTTTACATTGCAACCATGATTATCTTTACCATGTACGGCGGCGGTTTCGCGACCATCCCTGCCTATCTGGCGGATGTTTTTGGCACCTTGCATGTTGGCGGCATCCACGGACGTTTATTGACAGCTTGGTCAACTGCCGGTGTGCTTGGCCCGTTTGCCATCACTTACCTGCGCAATATGTCAAAAGACAATGCAATCGCCGATTTGGTTAGCAAAGTTGATCCGGCTGCGTTTGCCGCGAAATTCGGCGCACCGATCGAGCAGGTGAAAGAACTGGTTGCGGCCAAAACCGTAACCATCGGCAAGTTGATGGAAATTGCGCCGGCTGGCACGATTGATCCAACCTCAAGCCTTTATAACACCACGATGTATGCGATGGCGTTCCTGCTGGTTATCGGCCTGATTGCCAATGCGCTGATCAAACCGGTTGCTGACAAACACCACGTGCACAACACGCATCCGGACATGAAACAAGCATAATCCAACAGCGGCCAAGGCGGTCACGTATCGTCTTGGTCGTATTCGGATAATAAATGACGGTCTTTGCGACCTATAATAACTAAGATGGCCCTCGTCCCAGTCGCCTTAGTAGCAGGCCGATAATCATACGAATATTGGCCTGCTAGCTACCCAAACTACTATTCCTTTAGGCAAAATGCACGGAACCCAAAATGAATAAAATGGATCAAAAATCGTATAAAAAGCGTGATGTCAGCCTGCCCAAAGGCCGGCAAGTGGATGATGCTTCGATTGAAGAAGTTCAGGCCCTGCTCGGAGATTTGGCAATTCAGCGCGATCATTTGATCGAAGGATTGCACCTGATTCAAGATGGCGTTGGCTACCTTAGTGCCGCACACCTGACTGCTCTGGCCGATGTTTTCCGGCTGTCCCAAGCCGAAGTTTACGAGGTGGCCAGTTTCTATGATCATTTCGATATCGTCATGGAGGGCGAAACCCCGCCCCCCCGCTGACGATCCGCATCAGCACCTGCCTGTCGGCCGAACTGGCAGGCGCGCATAAACTGATCGAAGTCATGCGCATGGTTGTTGACCCCAAAAAAATGCGCATCGTTGCCGCACCTTGCATGGGCCAATGCGATTATTCACCAGCGGCGATGGTCGGAAAGCGCGATGATTGAAAGCATCGAGGGCAAACGCGGCATGCCCCGCTTGCGCCCGCCGTTCATTGCCGAGGTTGGACTTTTTGGCCGCCCGACCCTGAACCACAACGTCGAAACCCTGCACTGGATCCCGCAGGTTTTAACTTATGGGGCGAAATGGTTTGCCAACAAAGGCTGGAACGAAAAGCACAAAGGCACGCGTTCCTACAGCGTTTCAGGCCGCGTCAAACGCCCCGGTGTGAAACTGGCCCCTGCCGGTATTCCGCTGGAAACACTCATCGAAGAGCACTGCGGCGGCATGGCAGATGGTCATAAATTCAAGGCATTTTTGCCCGGTGGTGCGTCAGGCGGAATTTTTCCGGCTAGCATGGCCCACATGGCGATGGATTTTGGCACGTTCGAGCCACACGGCGGTTTTGTCGGCAGCCACGCGGTTGTGATCTTGTCGGATCAAGATAGCATTTATGATGCAGTTATTAACACCATGAGCTTTTTCAAACACGAAAGCTGTGGCTAATGCACGCCGTGTCGTGCCGGCACCCATAAACTGGTCGGGATGTTAAAAGATCCGGCCA
>DOHJ01000147.1:0-496 GCA_003535335.1 Paracoccaceae bacterium
GCCCAATGGGCAGCCCGCGAGCCCCCCCAAGAGGAAAGCAGCCAGCATCCACCAGATGTTCGATTTCAAATAGTCATGCCAAAGCCGCGTAATCAGGTTGCGCGAATTATACGGGTCGGTGTTTTTTGTCACGGTTGCCTGATCCTGTGGGGGCAGATTAAAGCCCTGCATATCTTGCGTGTGATGCGCTGGCAAGTACGGGCTGGAATTTCAATCATGGCGATAAATTGAAATTGACAGCCTCTTTTGCATATAGCTTGATGCTTTTTACCTGTAACTAATTTACCTGTTCAGGGAGTAGCGGTTGCCACACCCTGATAGGATTTTAGACAATTCAGGCAGTTTTGTCAGTCAGGCTTTCGCACCAGCTTACCATCGCCTGGGTGGCGATCGGCATTGGTGGTTCCATAAACGCAATGTGGAAATGATCGCCCATATCTGTCACCCCGATGGAACGCGGGCGCACGGCCAGCACGTTGGGGTTGGGCAGTTTCAT
>DOHJ01000147.1:836-7971 GCA_003535335.1 Paracoccaceae bacterium
CCGAAACAAAAAATGATATTTTTGGCGTCCTTAATTTCAGGCGCGATTTCACCGGTGGTCGATTTGGTGTGGCTGTAATGATCAAAAATGCTGATAAAACAAACCCGCTTATCGGCATCAATGTGTTTTTTCAGCGCTGCAATGATCTCATCGACAGAACCGCAACTGGTGTCGCTTTTTGGCAGGACCAGATCAAAAACCGGATATTTCTCCATCAATATGGACTGTTTCATTTTTTTTGCCTTTCACGCAGGTGTTGTTTTGTTGCTTGCTATCACAATACCTGGACGGTTTGAATATGCGACAGATTGTCAGGGCGGGTTTTTGCCCTAAGCAATTATTTGCATAAACCGCGCGCGGCTTATGTTCGATCCGCAGGCCAGCAGGCCGATGTTTTTGCCTTCGCAATAGGATTTCAGCGGACCGATTGCACCGGCCAGTGACGCGGCGCAGGCTGGCTCGACCATCAGTTTCAGGCCGATATTCATCAAGCTCATGCAGGCGCGCAACTGGTAATCACTAACGCGGACAATATCGGCAACATTGGCGCGGGCCAGTGCGTATGAAAATGGCAATGCGGTGGGGGATCCCAGCGAATCTGCAATTGTTTCGACCTTGTTAATTGATTGGGGTGATCCCGCCCTGAAACTTTGAAACATGCTGTCCGCGCCAAATGGTTCAACGCCGAAAACCTCGATATCCGGCTTTAATAATTTAAAGGCGGCCGCCATGCCGCTGATCAAACCGCCGCCGCCAACGGGCAGGATTACCACCTCCAGATCGGGGGCATCGTTAAGCATTTCCGCCGCACAGGTGGCCGCGCCCAGAGACATGTTAAAGCCCTCGAACGGGTGAATGATTGTGCGCCCTTCAGTGTTGGAAATCTCTTGCATGTTCTCAAAAGCCGCGTGAATATCATCGCATAAAACCAGCTTTGCCCCAAGCGCCTTGCAACCGTTAAGTCGCAGTTTGTCGGTTGTTTTGGGAACCGCTATTTTTGCTGTTGTGCCGGCGGCCTTTGCGGCCCACGCCAAGGCCAGCGCGTGGTTGCCACCTGACGCCGCCGTGACGCCAATACGGCGTTGCTCTTGTGACAAGGCATTGATCGACAACAAATTTCCACGCGCCTTGAAGGAGCCTGCGTTTTGAAACAGCTCCAGCTTAATTGTGGCTGAGCAGTTTTTCGGCAGCAATTCCTTTAGCCCGCTTTGGCGCAATTCCAGCATCGGGGTGCGGATAATGCTGTCTTTGATTTGTGCTTGGGCGGATTTGATATTTGCCAGTGTTATTTCAGCCATTCCTAGCCATTCCACGGCCCATGATGATCGCCGCTTTTGTCGATACGTCTAAAGCCGTGTTCGCCAAAGAAATCGCGCTGGGCCTGAATTAGATTTGTAGAGCCCCGCGCGGTGCGGATGCTGTCAAACCACGCCAAAGACGCGGACAGGACCGGAACAGCAATTCCATTGGAAACGGCCGCCATCACAACCCGACGAAGCGCGCCAATGCTGGCATCAAGCCGGGTGCGGATGGCGGGGGCAAGGATCAATTCGTTTTGGGGTAAATCGCTGCGAAACGCATCGGCCAGATCATCCAGCAGGCTTGAGCGGATAATACAGCCCGCCCGCCAGATTTCAGCAATCCGTGGCATGTTCAAGTTCCAGTCATATTCATCGGACGCGGCCTGGAGCAGGCGAAAACCCTGCGCATGACCAAGAATTCGGGCGGCCATCAGGGCGGACTCAAGATCATCGGCGCCGGGTAGATCTGTTTCGAAACTGGCCGGTTTCAACATGTCTTGCGCCACTTCGCGGGTCTGTTTTTCACTTGACCAGCCCCGCGCACCGACTGCAGCTTCGATCGCATTGGCCGATTGCCCCAGCTTTAAGGCCTCGATGATAGTCCAGCGTCCGGTGCCTTTTTGACCGGCTTTATCCAGAATCATGTCAACCATCGGCTTGCCGGTTTCGGGATCAACCGCTTGCAAGACCTGACCGGATATTTCCACCAGATAGGATTGCAACGGGCCATCATTCCAGTCGCTAAACAATTTGCCAATTTTACCGGCTGGCCAGCTATCAACGTCACGCAGCAGCGCATAAATCTCGGCAATTGCCTGCATGTCGGCGTATTCAATGCCGTTATGTACGGTTTTTACAAAATGCCCCGCACCGTCAGGGCCGATGTGATCAACGCAGGCGTCGCCTTTGAATTTTGCCGAAATAGCTTGCAGGACCGGTTTTAACTGGGTCCAGCTGTGATCGGTGCCACCAACCATTATCGAAGGCCCGTTGCGCGCCCCGCTTTCGCCACCCGACACACCCATGCCAACAAAATGCAGATCATTTTTCGCCATTTTGGCACTGCGGCGACGGGTGTCGTGAAAATTTGCGTTGCCACCGTCGATGATTGTGTCACCCGCTTGCAGCATCGGCGTTACCAGATCAATCATCATATCCATTGGTTTTTCAGACGGGATCATAAACAGAATTACGCGCGGGGTTTTCAGGTTTTTGACAAAATCTTCTAAATTATCAAACGGTTGTATCTGGTCTGCCAGCTCTCCGGCTTCTTTGATAAAAGGCGTCATCCAGTTTGGGCTGCGGTTGGTCACGGCCACCTGAAAACCGTTTTGGGCCATATTCAGGGCCAGCGCACTGCCCATTGTTCCCAGTCCGTAAACGCCTATTTGTGATTTTGTCATGGTTCTATCCTTTTTGTGTTAGCGCAAACATATGGGTTATTTCCAAATATAGCCAGCACTTCAGGGCAGCTTTTTCCGCGCTTCTGATATTGCTTTGGGTAATGCGGCCTCAAACAGGTCCAGATCATCATCTGTGCCGGCCGAAATCCGGATACAGCGATTTTGCGGGGCGGCAAAGGGCATGCGGATAAAAATACCAAGTTTGGTGAGTTCAGCCACAATTGCACGGGCAAATTCGCCAGCTTTACCGCAATCAATAGTGACAAAATTAGTCGCCGAAGGCAGGGGGGTAAGGCCGTTTTTACCGGCGATTTGGCTGATACGATCGCGGGCGCTGGCAACTTTGCTGATGGTTTGCGTTAGATGCTCCTGATCTTGCAACGCCGCCAATGCGCCTGCTTGTGAAATGCGGCTCATGCCGAAATGGTCGCGCACTTTGGCAAATTCGGCGATCAGGTCCATGTGGCCGATGGCATAACCAACCCGCGCACCAGCCATTGCATAAGCCTTGGAAAAAGTGCGCATTATGATCAGATTGGGGTTTTCGGTCTGAATTTTCGCGGCGGTGCCGTGGGGCGCAAATTCTATGTAAGCCTCGTCCAGAACCAGCAGGCAGCCATCGGGCACACGGCGAATGATGTCGTTGATAACATTGCCATTATGCCAGCTGGCCATCGGATTATCCGGATTGGCCAGATAGAGCAGCTTTGCGTCTACTTCTACAGCTTTGGCCAGCAATCCCTCGGGGTTTTCCGCGTCATTTTGATAAGGCACCTGCACCAGTTCGCCACCAAAACCGGTGACGTGATAATTAAAGGTAGGATAGCCCCCGAGCGAAGTCACAACCTTGTCGCCTTCAGCCACAGTCAGGCGCACCAATGATCCCAATAGCCCGTCAATGCCAGCGCCGACAATGATATTTTCGGTGCTAACATTGTGATGCCTGGCAAGGGCTGTGCGCAAATCATGGCTACTGGAATCGCCGTACATCCAGCATTCGGACGCGGCATCCTGCATGGCTTGGATCGCTTTTGGCGAAGGGCCGAATACATTTTCATTTGCGCCAATACGCGCCGTGAAACTGCGGCCAAGGCTGCGTTCCTGCACTTCGGGCCCAACAAAGGGCACGGCTGCGGGCAAAGATGCGATAAGCGGGGTCAATCTGGGTCCTGTCATAGGTGGATTGATTGCGCAATTTGGCGGGGGCGGCAAGGGCGGAGTTGAAAAAATGCGTTTGCGCTTAGATAATAATCAGGCGCAACAACAAACAGGTAAAATATGGCCCTAGACCTACGCCCTTAAATCCTATTCTGACATGACAACCGGCACAATCATTTGCTGCAAAATGGTTTCCGTTACGCCGCCAAATGCTTTTTCGCGCAGGCGTGAATGGCCAAATGCGCCCATGACCAACAAATCTGCGCCGGAATCGGAAATATGGTTCTGGATAATCGTATCAACTGATATTTCCGGATTAACCTTGACCACAACCTTGGCATTTACCCCGTAGCGTTTCAGGTGCTCTACAAGGTTTTCACCTTGCGTTCCGCCAAAATCACCACTGCGTTTTTTCGGGTTAATCACCAAAACATCGACCGATTTGCGCGCTTTAAGCATCGGGATTGCATCATTCACCGCACGCACGGCTTTCTTGCCGCCATCCCAGGCAATCACAGCCTTGCGCACTTTGGCCTGATACCGGCCAATATAGGGCACGACGTAAACCGAGCGGCCGGAATTATGCAGCACGCTTTCAAGCAGGGATTCCTGAAAATCCTTGCCCTTGCTATCGGGGTTTGGCTGACCGATGAAAATCATATCCGCATGGCGGGCAAAAAACGCCAAACGCGCCGGAGCTTTGGTGCCGGCACATTTTATGATCCGGCTGGCATACTCGATACCGGCCTCTTTTGCGCTGGTTTCAAATTTTGTTACCGCATTTTCGGCCGATTTTTGCACGATTTCTTGCTGGGCTTCGGTAAGAGAGCTGGGAAAATCAATGCCGATATAGGTGGAAATGGTCGATTCAAGCGCCAGCGCAATGGCCGTCAGGCGCGCGCCATCACGTTTGGCCAGCGCAACAGCCGCCGCAATGCGTTCGGCGCAGATGTCAGTATCATCAATATGGACGAGAAGATCTTTGAAAGACATGGGGATTATCCTTTTGGGAAAGTCCCAAAACGCATAATGTAAATCACAGCAAGTTCAATTGATCTTTGTCAAATAAAGCAAATATAGCCGAAATACCTGACGTCATTCATTGCAGGCTGGCCGCGATTTAGCCAAACGTCGAAATATTACTATCCGTCACACCACAGCGCCGGAATTTGAGATTGGCGGCGGTAACGATCAATGCCACAATAATCGTGCGAAATATGTATTTAAAAACCCTACATGCTGACTTTCAGGTTAACCTTTGTGTGCCCCGTCCGACAGGGTTTTTACAAATGCCAGCACCTGCTGCACACTATCACCATTCGCGATTTTACCGACAATTGCCGATCCAACCACCGCGCCGTCAGCCACCTTGGCCACGGCTTCGGCCTTGTCCGGCGTGTTGATGCCAAAACCGACGATCACCGGAATATCGGTCTGCGCCTTGATGCGGGCCACTTCGGGGCCAACGTTTGTAACGTCGGCTTCGGCCGCGCCGGTGATGCCGTTGATCGACACATAATACAGGAACCCCGAGGTATTTTGCAGCACTTTTGGCAGGCGTTTATCATCGGTTGTCGGGGTGGCCAGGCGGATCAAATTCAAGCCGGCGGCTTGGGCGGGAATGCACAATTCGCTGTCTTCTTCGGGCGGCAGATCAACCACGATCATGCCGTCAATTCCGGCCGCTTTGGCGTCGATTAAAAACTGATCAACCCCGCGATTATAGATCGGGTTGTAATATCCCATCAGCACAATCGGCGTGGTGTCGTCAGATTTGCGAAATTCCCGCGCCAGTTCCAGCGTGCGTTCCAGTGTCATGCCCGCCGCCAGTGCCCGCTGTCCGGCCAGCTGAATCGTCGGGCCATCGGCCATCGGATCGGTAAACGGCAGACCCAGCTCAATAATATCGACACCGGCGGCCGGCAGGCCTTTGACAATTTCCAGCGAGGTATCAAAATCCGGATCACCCGCCATAATATAAGACACAAACGCCTTTTCACCGCGGCTGCGAAGTTCTGCAAATTTATCGTCGATCCGTGTCATGGCTGGCCCCTGTTGTTCACTGGGTCAGGGTTTGCGATAATTGGGCCCGAAAATCAATGCCCGAAATCAATGCCTGCTTGACCTTTTGCGACCTTGCCCATAGGCGAGGGCAAGTTTTATGCGAGGAGATCGGCTATGGGTTTTAAGATGGGTATCGTGGGTTTGCCAAATGTGGGCAAATCAACATTGTTTAACGCACTAACAAAAACCGCCGCCGCACAGGCCGCGAATTTCCCGTTTTGCACGATTGAACCGAATGTGGGCGAGGTTGGCGTGCCGGACGCGCGGCTGGATAAACTGGCGGCGATTGCAGGCTCGAAACAAATCATCCCGACCCGCATGACATTTGTCGATATTGCCGGTCTGGTCAAAGGTGCCTCCAAAGGCGAGGGGTTGGGCAACCAGTTTCTGGCCACGATCCGCGAGGTCGATGCGATTGCCCATGTGCTGCGTTGTTTTGAAGATGGCGATGTTACCCATGTCGAGGGTCGGGTTGATCCGGTGGCCGATGCCGATACGATCGAGACCGAACTGATGCTGGCCGATATGGAATCGATTGAAAAACGCCTGCAAGGCATTGTGCGCAAGGTGCGCGGTGGCGACAAAGAGGCTGTGCAGCAGGAACAACTGCTAAAACTGGCGCTGGAAATGCTGGAAAGCGGCAAACCGGCGCGTTATGTCAAAGTGGACGAGGATGACGCAAAGGCATGGAAAATGCTGCAATTGCTGACCACCAAGCCGATCCTTTATGTGTGCAACGTCGAAGAAGACGCATCGGCCAAAGGTAACGAACATTCCGCCAAGGTCGCTGAAATGGCTGCCGCGCAGGGCAATGCGCATGTGATTATCTCGGCCCAGATTGAAGAAGAAATCAGCCAGCTTGAGCCGGACGAGGCCGAGATGTTTTTAACCGAAATGGGGCTGGCCGAGGCTGGGCTGGATCGTCTGATCCGGGCCGGTTACGAATTGCTGCATCTGGAAACCTATTTCACCGTCGGCCCCAAAGAGGCCCGCGCCTGGACCATCCCGCAGGGCACATTGGCCCCCAAAGCTGCCGGCGTGATCCACGGCGATTTTGAGCGCGGTTTTATTAGGGCCGAAACCATCGCTTACGGCGATTTCATCGCGCTAAATGGTGAAGCAGGTGCCAAAGAGGCCGGTAAAATGCGGGTTGAAGGTAAAACATACGAGGTTAAGGACGGCGATGTGATGCATTTCCTGTTTAACACC
>DOHJ01000258.1 GCA_003535335.1 Paracoccaceae bacterium
CCTCTGCATAAATTCAGCATGTAGCGCTCCAGAGCCTTTGATACTGTTTAGTATATCAATCATATTACGTGGCGAAACTCCAAGTGCGTTAAGACCTGCTATCACTTCGGATAGAGATGTTCCTTCTGGTAATTCAGCTAAACCGGTGCCTTGTTCTTCCTTTATTGAAACAGAAGTACTTGGCACGACCACAGTTTGACCTGCTGCGAAGGGATTAGGTTGCACCACAATGGGTTGTTCTTCTATGCGTAATGTTAAATTTCCCTGCGATACGGCTACCCTTGATATACGAACATCTTCGCCAAGAACAATTGTTCCTGAACGCTGATCTACAACCACCCTAGCTTTGCGTTGCGGGCTAACGCGTATATTTTCGACCTTGGAGAGCGCATGTGCAGGAGATGCTTGACGTGTGGCTTTGATATCAAGCTCCACTGTTCCAGCGTCCAACATGCGAGACACTGTTCGACCAAACATTTTGTTGATTGTCTGCTCGATTCTAATAGCTGTGGTGAAATCAGGCGTTCTCAATGCCAACCTTATTTTAGTTAGCCCAGCAAAATCAAAATCAACTTCGCGTTCAATATATGCTCCAGACGGGATAACCCCGGATGTTGGAACACCCTGAACAACACTGCCAGCATCACCATCTGCAGATACACCACCGGCAATTACAGTGCCTTGACCGACTGCGTAAATTTGTCCATCGGCAGCATTAAGCGGTGTCATTATCAGAGTTCCACCCAAAAGGCTTTTTGCATCACCGATCGCAGATACTGTCACATCAATGCGTCCGCCTGCCCGTGAAAACGGGGGCAAATTGGCGGTTACAAAAACCGCTGCAACATTCTTGGGTCGAAATTGCTCGCCAGTGATGTTTACGCCCAAACGCTCTAAAATATTAGACATAATTTCTTCGGTAAAAGGCGCATTTCTAATACCATCACCTGTTCCATTTAGACCCACAACAAGCCCATAACCAACCAAATCATTCCCTCTAACCCCGTCAAACTCTACTAAATCTTTAATCCGAATTGGTGTGGCCGCAGATAAGGTTGGTAAAAAAAGAAACGTAACAAATAATAGAATAAGCTTATTGATCATCTTAGAAAATCCACAAGGCTAAGACGCGACATGCGTGCAGTTAAAGCATAAAGTGTTTCCAGTTGGGTTTGTACCGCTTGAAGTTCACTTGCTGTTTCGTAGGGGTCCACCGAAAGTAAATTTGCCTTTAGAATTTCCAATGCAGATGTTTCAGATGCGGACTGGACTGAAACGGTCTCTATATGTGCTTCTACAGTGCCAAGATTAGCGCGCATTTGGACTTGCTTTTCTCCGACTGAAAGCAAATTATCTCTTGCTGAATTTATGAGCTGTGTTTGTTCCGTAATGTTACCCGATAAGACACCCTCAGAAACCAATGCTGCAAGCGCGAGACCTTTTAATGTATCACGAATTGTGGAATCATCTGCCGAGAACGAAATTTCAGCTTTTTGACCAGACCCGATAACAAACGGTGATAGTTTTGTGGTAGAACCCAAATATCCTGTTGTTTCATACCCGCCACCAGAGGCGTCAAACCAAGTATTTACGGCGGCCTCGACACCTGCTGCTGTCGTTTGTCCTGTAATTGCAATCTGTAAATCAGCAATTATAGAAGCGGCAGAGGCAAGTGCGGGTTTATCAGTTGCTGTACCTGCAAATAAACTGCGTCCTCCAACCTGAGTATTTAAGGCCGAAACAACCGCTTCAAATTTTTGATGCACATCAGCTGCTGTATTATCTATTTGAATCTGGCTAGCAGAATTTCCTGTTAGCATTAAGCTTGTAACTGCACTGATTGTTTGATCTTGTATATGTCCCATTGCAGTTTGCATCGTTGAAGCAAAATTTCCTGCCTCCATGGCTGAAGATTTGTACGCACGCAAAGCATTCAGAGATGTTTCTAAACCGGATGTTATCGTAAAATCGCCAGAGAACCTCTTTGAAACATCGCTGGTGTACCCCGTTGAAAGTTCAAGAGCTAATCGCGTTGCTGTGGTTTTAAGGTGTGTATTCTGCTGGCGTATCATAAATGTTTGCGCCATATCGCCAATTGAAGTCAGACTCATGATTATATCCTTATTAGCGTTTGTATCAGCTCATCTATGGTTTGCATTACACGCGCATTGGCGGCAAAAGATTGCTCGACCAAAAGCAATTGTTGCATCTCGTGATCAGTATCAACACCTGCTTCTAATTCTTGGTTTTTTAAGGTGTTTACTTTGGATAATGAAAATACAATCTCAGTTTCTGCAAACTGGTGTTCGGCACCAATTATCGATAGAAAATCCGCTGATAAACCTGCTGCGGAACGTGATGCGCCTGAAAAGCCACCCGATAATGGCGCACGGTTTTGGGTCAGGGCTGATGACAGGTTTTGCAGTAGACTCGCATTGCCAACATCACCTTGTGTTACTGCGCCAATTCCATCGCGCAAACGCCAGATGGCACCACCAGAAACCGGATCAACCCGTGCGTTAATAGAAAGCCGTGTTGATAGACCGGGCTCGTTTATCAGAGAAAATGAGCTGCCAGAATCTGTAAATAACCCGGCATCACCCACAGCCAGAGTTGAATCAGTTGCTGGGTTTTGAAACCGTTCTACCAAATCACGGGCAACGGCATCTAAATCTGCCTGCGCAGTCGTTGCCAGTTCATCGCGGACCTGAAACAGGCCGCTTAATGATCCGCCGGCCATGATACCATTATTTGATGTGGATACGGGATTCCCATTCAAGGAAAGACCAGAAAGTGACCCGGCAGCCAAAGTCATATCTTCTGTAATCAAGCCAACACCGGTAAAACCAATTTCTGCAGCACGCCCGTCCAAAAGTATTGCACCCCCTGTGGTAACAAGTGCTATCTGACCTTTTTCACGCGCTATTGATCTCATTGGGACAATGGATGAAATTTGATCGACAAGCTGTTGGCGTTGATCCATAAGTCCAGATGCGTCCCGACCACTGCTATGTTGTGACAAGATTGATAGGTTTAGTTGCCGAATATTTTCCAGCGAGTCGTTTAGCTGGGTGACCTGCTGCGAGATTTCCTGATCTACCTGCGTCCTCTGGGTTTGAATTTCACGAGAAATTTTATTAATATGGCCGGCAAGCCCCTGTGCAGTGCGTAACACATTCTGCAACCTAGGTTCGGAATCTGGGCGGCTGGCTGCATTAATAAATGCGGTGTCTAAGGCAGCTAGCCGGTCCGAGAGGGAACCCGGGTTTCCGGGCTCCCCAATCACATTTTCAATACGCCCCAAGAAACCCGCACGTGTTTGCGAATTGCCAAGGGAAGCATCGGCTAAACGCCGGTCATTTAAAACAACTTGGTCAACAATCCTTGATGTACCATCAATATATACACCTGATCCGCTATTTCCCAAAGTCCGCGATGATAAATTCAATTCACGGCGGCCATAGCCGTCAGTTAAGGCGTTTGATATATTGGACGATACAATTTCAGCAGCCCGAGAAGATGCAGTTAACCCCGAAAGAGCATTGGTTAGTGCGCTTGCCATACTCATCGTTTTAGTCTCCTAATCTCCAGATCAACGTTTAATGTTCGTTGTCTCCTGTAGCATTTCATCAACTGTCTGGATTACTTTGGCATTTGATGAATATGCCCGCTGAGTTTGGATTAGAGCAGTTAATTCGCCTGCGACATCAGTAGTGGAGCTTTCACGGGCATATCCTTCTACAGAACCTGTTGGTCCGTCACCGGCATCCCAGAGGAAGAATGAACCAGAACTGGGAGATACCTGATAGGACTGATTGCTGAGTGAAATCAGCCCGTTTGTGTTTGGTACATCCACCAAAGGAACCTGATAAATACGACGGATAAAACCGGTGTCATAGGTTGCGCTAATATACCCATTATCATCAATTTCAACCGAAGTTAAATTCCCGACGGGCGATCCATCTTTGGTAATTGATGTTGGTGCAAAATTGTCAGATAATTGCGTTAATCCATTTGGATCACCAACCCTGCCAATGGTCATAGTTATTGGACCGCCATCAACTGTTAGCGCAAGAGTACCTTCGGCTGCACTATACGCACCCCCTGAAACCGTTGTAACAGATGCAAGTGTACCGCCATTTGCTCTGGTATCATCAAAGACCAATGTATATTCGCCAATGACTGCGCCGGCTTGTGCAGAATCCGTAATCTGCATTGTCCATGTATTGGAGGTGCCAGCCCCCGGTACTGTTGGCACAAAAGAAATATCCAGAGTTTCCGATGTGCCCAGATTGCCGAAATATTCCACTGACAATGGCAGCGTATCACCTGATGCACCGACAGCAGTTTCAGTGGCAGGCAGGTTAACACCCAAATTTATTTGTGTTGTCGGATCACCTGCAGACTGGTTGGCATTTATAACCACGGGCTCAAGACCAGATATTGTATCTCTTGGATATGTTGCGATGGTGCCGTCAGATTCAGCTGGCCACCCCAATAGAACCAAACCTGATTCAGTTTTCAACACCCCGTTTGAATCTGTATGGAATGATCCAGTCCTAGTCATCATTAACGGTTGATCACCTGATGCATTGCCGAGTGATATTGCAGTCGTTACAGGTAGCATCCCACGACCACCAACAGCGATATCCATTGCATTACTGGTAGAAATCAATCCGCCACGTTCTTCTATTAACCGCGCCGTGGATGCGCGAACGCCCCCGGCTGAGTATTTTCCGGTGCCGGCACCGCTATTGATTACAAGTGATTCAAAATTGGCCTCGGCCCGCTTATAGCCGTAAGTGCCGGAGTTTGCGATGTTGTCGGAAATGGTTGCCAAGCGTGTTGCATTGGACGCCAAGCCGGCCACGCCTGCATTTAGGGAAGAGGAAATTGTCATATTGCGCCTTTCTGCTGCATCAACCTAAACGGTTTCAGAGAGCAGCAATAAGGCCACATTATTAACATGGCACTAACAGATAAAATTCAACCTATTTCAGTTTCTCAAAGCTTTTAGGAATGGGTAATGGAGAGTGCAGGCATTGTTGCCTGTGTGGTGCCTTTGTCAGCTGTAAGCAGCATATTACTATCCAAAAACTTCATATGCCATGATCTAGGGCATGATAATAACACGGCGCAGTTTTCGCTGCTTTAAAGTTTGATGCGGAATCGAGAAAAACCTTCTGGACCGTCCCCAGCGGGTTCAATTGTAAGCTGCTTTAGGTCATGAATGTAATCTTGCGCTTTTGGTCCTGTATCAAACAGAACTGTGGTTCCGGGCAACGATTTAAAAGCCCAATTTCCGTCGGCTTTTGGATTTATGGTGCCTTGTTCAACGATATATCGCACGATTACATCGCGGTTGGTGTCAGGCGCTTCAAAAACGATCGTGTTACCTTCGGCCCCCGGAAAGTCGCCGCCACCAGAGGCGCGGTAATTGTTGGTGGCAATGATAAATTCCATACCCTCTGTTACGGGTTTTCCCTGAAATCTCAGGTTAACAATGCGGCGGGCAGATGGATTAATTTCTTCGCCTTTTGGCCCGAAACGCGATGGTTGGCTGATGTCGATCTGGTATGTGACGCCATCAATTACATCAAAATTATAACTGGGAAAATCAGGGTTTAACAGCACCTGATCGACTTTGCCCACTTCGACCTGATTGAACATTCCGGCAGAGCGCTCCAGCCAGCTTTTTACTTGTGCACCGGTCACTTTAACTGCCCGAACTGTGTTTGGGTATAAGTACAAATCTGAAATGCTTTTAATGGCCACGTTTCCTATGGCCACGTCGGTATAATATTCCGGTCCACCACGGCCACCAGCCTTGAACGGGGCAGTGGCAGACAGGATTGGCAGATCAGCATATTCTGTGCCTTTCAACATTTCGCCGACATACCATTTCTGTGCGATTGAA
>DOHJ01000189.1 GCA_003535335.1 Paracoccaceae bacterium
CGGGCCTGAAAACTGATCTTACTCCTTAACGCCTTGTTTTACATACGTTTAACCGCACAAAACAAAGGATTTTAAGTCTCTTGTGTCTACCATTCCACCACGCGGGCAATTGTGCAGTGTCGAAATGCTGGCGCGACCATAGCGCCAGATTTGACAAGGGCAAGGGCTTAGATGCTTAAATCACCCCAAGCCTTGAACTTTTTGGTCATCGGGCAAAATTAGGCTGATCTTGTTATTTGTCTTGCGCCAGTTTGTCGCGTAAATCAGAAAGACCGGCAAAGGGGCGGGCGTCATCGTCGCTCATCGGTTTAACCCCGTCCTGAGCGAAATTGGCCTGATCCAGATTTGCGCCCTCGGCCTTTGGATATAGCGGCAAGGCCAAGGACAATGCTTCCAGCATCACAGCCTGCAGATCGATATGGCTGCCCAATACCTCGCTGTTTTCATCGCCCGAGATTTCGGTTTCTTCCTCATCTTGCTCCACGGGGGTGAAATCGGCTATAAACTGGCGCTTTACGGCTGTGTCGATGCGGCTGCTAACCGGTTCCAATGTTACCACGCAGTCCTGAACCGCAGTTGCACCCAATTGGCCTGTCAGGCTCCAATCGGCTTTGCCTGTTGCGAATATTTGTCCGCTAAAGCGCAGTTTTCGCAATTCCTGCAAGCCCAGAAATGCAGCAATCGTTTTTCGTTCTTTTTGTGATGGTACAAGGTTGAATTCTGTTGGTTTTTGGGTGTCCAGATTGGAAATCCGCAGTTTTTGTACCTTTTGGCTGTTGGTTGTCATATTAGTATGCTTTTCCATTCTTGAAACAGGCGTGATCATTCTATAAGCCAGTGGCATAAAGCCGGTTAAGGGCTGAGATTGATTATGGCAAGGGCGATACAGATGTCAAAAGGTATTAAAGCTATAAGAATGGGAACTGCCATAGCCGTGTTTTGTGTTCTTGGTGCCTGTGCGGCCACCTATCAAAACCACGGTTATGTTCCGACCGACAGTGATCTGGAAGAGATCCTTGTGGGTGTGGATACCCGCGAAACTGTCGGGCAATCAATCGGGCGGCCCACGTCATTTGGAATGTTGCAAAGCGGCGGCTGGTATTACAGCCAAAGCCGCTGGCGTCATTTTGCCTACAAAGCCCCGAAAGTTATTGATCGTCAGATCGTTGCAATAACCTATACCGATGATGGAATCGTTGAGAACATCGAGCGTTTCACGCTGGAAGACGGTCGCATAATTGCCTTGTCACGCAGGGTAACGGACAGCAATATCAAAGGTATTTCCTTCTTGCGCCAGTTGATGGGCAATCTTGGTAACTTGCGGGCCGGTGATTTACTGAAAAGCAACTAGAGCTTACTTTTAGGGTCTCTAAAAATGTATGGAAACTTTGCGGTTTTCTGACAAGACTTAAACGATTCTTCATTTCTGCCACCCAATATGCAGGAAAAGGCAACGGGTTTCATGACCACAACATTATGTTGGTCGCCCGTCATGCCCTGAATGGAGAACTGGTTTATGTCGTTTTGGAACAACTTGAAACTCTCGGTCAAATTGCCGCTGATCATGATGTCACTCGCTGCGGTTTCTGTTACCGGAATGGGGTTGATGGCATATTTCAATGCCAAAGACACGTTGGACGAAACCGCCAGGGATCGACTGCAGGTCGCTTTGGAAATGCGTGAAGATAATCTGGCCGTCTGGTTTGAAAACATTGAAGGGCAGGTGCTCTCACTTGCTGGCAGTCCAACGGTTCGGCGTGCTTTAACCGAATTTGTCGGTTCCTGGTCGGCGCTACCGGGGGATAAAGCTGAATTTCTTAAAAAACACTATCCTAAAAAGGCACCCGGCAATGCAATTACGGCCCCTGCGCCTGATTTTTCGGCCCTGCAAAATGATTACTCGCGCAAACATCGGCGCCACCATCCATATTTCAATTCTACACTGACCCGCCATTCCTATTCGGATATTTACATTGTCGATCTTGATGGAAATGTGATCTATTCCGCTATGAAGGAAGCGGATTTTGCAACAAATATTAAAATAGATGATTGGCAAACCAATGGTTTGGCCACGGCCTATCACCATGCCGTTACAATGACCAAAGGCGAGGTGAAATTGATTGATATGGCTGATTACGCAGCCAAAAACGGGGCATTTGTAGGTTTTGTCTCGGCACCAATCTTGTCGGTAAACGGCTCTGTTTTGGGTGCTTTGGTGGTGCAAATTTCTCCAAAAACTGCAGCTTTGGCCTTTAAAACAAGCGATGGTCTTGGGCAAACTGGCCTGACATTCGTTGTCGGATCTGATCATAAAACGCGCTTCAGCTCTCAAATGTTTGACGCAACTGAATTTGCTGATTATTCGATTGACCGTGCATTAATTGACACGGCTTTGAGTGAAATACCAGGCATGGTTCAAAGCACTGGTCAAAATGGCGAACCGGTTTTGGCTGCTTATTCGTCTTTGATGATCGGCGGGCATAAATGGGCGGTAATTGCGAAACAAAACATCGAGGAAATGTTTGCACCTGCGATTTCGGTGCGCAACATTATGTTGCTTCAAGGGGCAGGGTTGCTATTGATAACTGCTTTAATTTCGTACTTTCTGGCACGCAGTATTGGCAAACCTCTCGTGGCTGTCGGGCATACTATGCAAAAAATTGCAAATGAAGAGTATGAAGTTATGGTCCCCGCAACTGGCCGTGGCGATGAAATTGGTGACATAGCAAAAATTCTTGAAGGTTTTCGCGACACGCTGTCCAGTGCCAAAGCAGGAATGGCGGATAAAATATTCAAGGGCACCGCATTTGAAGGAAGCTCGGCAGGCTTAATGGTCGTGGACCAGAATTTTATTATCAAACTTGTAAATACGTCAGCATCAAACATGTTTGTTGGGCTTGAAAGCCAATTACAAGTGTTGCAGCCGGATTTTTCAGCCCAAAATATTGTTGGTCGTCATCTCGATGTTTTTAACATTATTCCAGGCGGTGTGGGGGATGTATTGAACAGCCCCGAGAACTTGCCGTTTCGGGCTGAAATTTCAGCAGATCATGCCAGATTATCAGTAGATATCAATTCTGTCGTAGATGATGACGGGTGCCAAATTGGTTGCGTGGTGGAATGGAAGGATGTCACGCACTCATATATGAATGACGCAATGATCAAGGCCATCGAAGAAAATCAATCAAAAGCTGAATTCGCAATTGATGGCACATTATTGGTAGCAAATACTAATTTCCTGAATTTGACTGGCGGAATTAACAATGATCAAATTGGTAAAAAAATACTCGATTTAATCAAGTTCGATACGGAAATGGAACAAGAAAGAGGTGGTGTTTGGGACCGTGTCGTGTCCGGCCAGTCTGTAATTGGTAAATTTCTGCTGGATGCGGGTGGCGGAACGGATGGCACACTGGAGGGGGCGTTTAGTCCTGTGGAAAATATTGAAGGTGAAGTCATTCGAATATTGCTAGTTGGCAATGATACAACTGCTGCACAATTGCGTTTGGAGGAAATTGAAGCTGAACGGATTCAGCTTGAACAAGCACAGTCAGAGGTGGTTGAGGCTCTTCGGGTTGGGATGCATAAGTTGTCTGACGGTGATTTAACAGCCGAGATATCTGTAAAATTCAAACCAGAATACGAGCAACTGCGAACTGATTTCAACAATGCGGTTGAGGTTTTACATTCAACAATGTTGCGCGTGTCGGATAATGCCGAATCCATTCGGGGTGAAGCTTCTGATATCAGTAATGCAGCTGATGACTTGTCACGACGGACAGAACGTCAGGCTGCTACATTAGAAAAAACCGCAGCTGCGCTTGATCAGTTAACCATGAGTGTAAGTTCATCTGCAGATGGAGCTGGGCAGGCAAATCAAGTGGTATCTGATGCTAAAGCAAATGCGGAAGCAAGTGGTGCTGTCGTGCGAGAAGCTGTTGACGCAATGGGCGAAATCCAAACATCATCCGGTAAGATTTCGCGGATTATCAGCGTTATTGATGACATCGCATTCCAAACCAATTTGTTAGCATTAAATGCAGGTGTTGAAGCAGCTCGGGCTGGAGAGGCCGGGCGTGGATTTGCAGTTGTTGCATCTGAGGTTCGGGCGTTAGCCCTACGTTCTTCTGATGCCGCGCGCGAAATTAACGATTTGATTTCGGCAAGTGGGCAACATGTAAAACGAGGTGTTGATCTTGTTGGAGAAGCAGGAAATGCATTAAGTCAAATTGTTGACTCTGTTTCCAACATATCAACCCATGTCTCGGAAATTGCAGCCTCAGCCAATGAACAGTCAACAGGGTTGGCCGAGATTAACAAGGCTGTTACGCAGCTGGACCAAGTTACGCAACAGAATGCGGCTATGTTTGAGGAAACAACAGCTGCCAGCCATGCGTTAACCCGGGAAGCGGAAACTTTGTCTAATACGATGTCACAGTTCAAAACTGGGGATGCTGATTGTAATGTCGTTAGTGCAGATTTCCAATCAAGCGGTGAAGAAAACGCCATCGAAGCAACCTTGCAGGTAGCCGTATCAAAAATCAAAGTGAATGATGATACCGCAACGGTTACACCGCCATTATCTGAAGAATGTCAGTGGGAAGATTTTTAAGGATGTTGGAGCAAAAGACGTTGGTGTTGAAAATAGTTTTTTGCTTAAGGACGTTTCAATGGACCGTTGGAAAATCTATCGCGCGGGAATCTCGAGGACAATGCTTAGGTAATAATATCCACTGAGCTTTTGATAGGGGCGTCAATAATGAGGTGCGCAAATTAATCGCAACCATATAATTAGATTAATAGCGTTGAGCAGGCATGCTATCTTCGAGTTTCGGATGGGTTCAGTACATCTTTTATATTTTCTGGAGCAATTTTCGAATAAAATATTGTGTCAACATTATTATTCCCACTGTCAAAAGCGTGGCGCATGATGAGCTGCCATGCGGTTGAAAATAGATACTAGATAAACGGTGAGCTAAGACATGGATGAACTTTGTACAAAAAATATAACACAGGGCGAGTTTGCGGTAGGTAGTAGCGAGGATCTAGTGATAACGACAATATTGGGGTCATGTGTATCTGCATGCCTTTGGGATCCTGTTGCTCATGTTGGCGGTATGAACCACATATTATTACCAGATTTACCAGATAGCATAGGCTGCCTTGGTTCTGGCGTAAACGCAATGGAGCTTTTGATAAATGCAATTATCAAAAATGGAGGTATGAAAAGTAGATTAAAGGCAAAAATATTTGGTGGAAGTAAAATGGTGTCTAGGTTATCTGATGTAGGGCAACGAAATGCAGAGTTTGTGCTTAATTTTCTGGTGGATGAGAGAATAGATTGTTTAGCGCACAGCTTAGGCGGGGAACAAGCACGACGCATTCAGTTTTGGCCATTTAGCGGGCGAGCAAGGCAAAAGCTATTGGGTCGTATCGATTTACCAGAAAAGATTCTACCTCCCTCCCTAGAAAGTGTTAAGATGGATGCCGAAATATTTTAGAGGTGTGAATTGGTCCTGGCACGGTTTTGGACCTGTCGCGGAATTGTGCCGTTCCTTTAACTGAACCGCCCCGGGGTTACCGGAGGCTGATTACTTCATGTGTATTCGGTTTGATTCCCAT
>DOHJ01000256.1:0-2485 GCA_003535335.1 Paracoccaceae bacterium
CGAGTAGCCCTGATAACACTATTTATTGGAAACTCGTCAACTTGGCAGGCCCGGCAGGACTCGAACCTGCGACCAAAGCGTTATGAGCGCTCTGCTCTAACCAACTGAGCTACAGGCCCACTGTAGTTGCTCGTGGCGCATGGGTATTCAGATGGGCGCGGCGGGTCAAGTGCTGTTTTGCGACCGATTAATGCATTTTTGCCCCAGCTTGCCAATAGACATGGCTGCACATGCTTGATACTGCGCAAGTAGCAAAATTTATTAACGGGGTGCTGCCAGATGACTTCGAAAAAAAATGGTCTGACCTATGCCGATGCCGGTGTGGATATTGATGCGGGCAATGAATTGGTCGAGCGTATAAAACCGGCGGCAAAGCGCACGGCAAGGCCCGGGGTGATGGCCGGTTTGGGTGGCTTTGGCGCGTTGTTTGACCTAAAAGCGGCAGGGTTTACCGATCCGGTTCTGGTTGCGGCCACCGACGGGGTTGGCACAAAATTACGCATCGCTATTGATACCGGAATTGTTGACAGCATCGGCATAGATCTGGTGGCGATGTGCGTGAATGATCTGATCTGTCAGGGGGCGGAGCCCTTGTTTTTCCTTGATTATTTCGCCACTGGCAAGCTGGAGCTGGATCAGGCCACGCAAATCATCCAAGGCATTGCCAAGGGCTGCGAGCTGTCGGGCTGCGCACTTATTGGGGGTGAAACGGCCGAAATGCCGGGCATGTACAACGCTGGTGATTTTGATCTGGCCGGTTTTGCAGTTGGTGCGATGGAACGCGGCACCAGCCTGCCAGGCGGTGTGGTTGAGGGGGATGTGCTGCTGGGTCTTGCCAGCGACGGGGTTCATTCCAACGGCTATTCTTTGGTGCGTAAAGTTGTCGAAATTTCGGGCTTGGACTGGGATTCGGACAATCCGTTTGGCGATGGCAGCTTGGGTCAGGCTTTGCTTGCACCAACACGGCTGTATGTAAAACCGGCGCTGGCGGCGATTAAATCAGGCGGCGTTCACGCGCTGGCCCATATCACCGGCGGTGGTTTGACCGAAAACATTCCGCGGGTTTTGCCCGATGGTTTGGGCGTTGAAATAGATTTGAATGCGTGGGAATTACCGCCTGTTTTCAAATGGTTGTGCAAAACATCCGGGATGGAACAGGCCGAATTGTTAAAAACCTTCAACTCTGGCCTTGGCATGGTGTTGGCGGTTTCGGCCGATCGCGCCGGGCAAATTGAACATCTGTTGCAAGCGCAGGGCGAAACCGTGTCACGCATCGGCCACGTGCTTCAGGGATCAGGCGTCAGCTACTGCGGCAGGCTGCTGTGACAAAACGCGTTGCGATTCTAATTTCCGGCGGTGGCTCGAATATGCTGGCGCTGGTAAAATCAATGACAGAGGGTCATCCGGCGCGCGCGGTTCTGGTGCTTAGCAATAATGCCGATGCTGCCGGTTTGCAAAAGGCCCGCGATTTGGGTGTTGCAACGTCCGTTGTGGATCACCGGCCCTTTGGTAAAGACCGCACCGGGTTTGAAGCCAAGCTGAACGAGGCGCTGGATTTAGCCAAACCCGATGTGATCTGCCTGGCCGGATTTATGCGTATTTTAACACCGGAATTTGTGGCAAAATGGCGCGCCCGAATTCTAAATATACATCCATCATTATTGCCTAAATACAAAGGCTTGAACACACATCTTCGCGCGATTAAGGCCGGAGATTTCGAGGCTGGATGCTCGGTTCATCAAGTGACGGATGAACTGGATGACGGCCCCGTTCTGGGCCAGGCACGGGTGCCGGTTTTTCCTGACGATACCGCTGAAACACTAGCAGCACGAATTCTACCGTTTGAGCATAAATTATATCCGCTCGTATTGGAAAAATTCGCAACAGGTGATCTTTCCCCGGTGAATTTGCCCTAAGCCTTTCAATTTTGCCGGAAATTGCTTAAAAAGCGAAGACCCAGAACCAATGAGCAGTAATAATCAGTATGAAAACCATAACCACCACCGATCAGCTGGCCAATTTTTGCGAAATGGCGGCCTCGCACGCTTATGTAACCATTGATACGGAATTTTTGCGTGAACGGACCTATTATTCCAAGCTCTGCCTGATTCAGATGGCTGTGAAAGGCAAGGATGAGGATTGTGCCGTTTTGGTTGATCCATTGGCAAACGGGCTGTCGCTTGAGCCGTTATACGAGCTGTTTCGCAATGAAAATGTGGTTAAGGTGTTTCATGCGGCCCGACAGGATCTGGAAATTTTCTTTATCGAGGCGGGGGTGTTTCCAATCCCGTTATTTGATACACAGGTTGCGGCAATGGTGTGTGGTTTCGGCGAACAGGTGGGCTATGAAACCTTGGTTCGTAAAATTGCAAAACAGTCCGTGGATAAATCATCACGCTTTACGGATTGGTCACGCAGACCGCTAACTGAAGCTCAGAAAACCTATGCAATCGGGGATGTAACCCACCTGCGGGTTGTTTATGAG
>DOHJ01000256.1:2891-8661 GCA_003535335.1 Paracoccaceae bacterium
CTATATTATAAAGCCTGAAAATGCATGGAAACGCGTAAAAACCCGCAGCAATTCAGGGCGTTTTATGGCGATTGTACAAGAGCTGGCTGCCTTTCGCGAAAATCATGCGCAGACAAAAAATGTGCCGCGAAACCGGATTTATAAAGACGAAGCCATGATTGAACTGGCCTCGACCAAACCGGCCAACATGCAGGATCTGGGGCGGTCGCGACTGTTGCAACGCGAAGCACGTCGCGGTGATATTGCCGACGGGATTTTGGCGGCTGTTGCTGCTGGCCAAGCGATGGAGCCGGAAGATTTCCCAAAAATAGACCGGTCGCGCGAAAAATTGCAAATCAATCCGGCGCTGTCTGATTTGCTGCGTGTACTGCTAAAGGCCAAGGCCGAAGCTGCTGGTGTAGCGCTTAAGCTGATTGCCACATCGGCCGAACTGGATGCGATTGCAGCCGGTAATCGCGAGGGTAAATCCTTGCAGGGTTGGCGCAAAGAGGTGTTTGGCAATGACGCCTTGCGCCTGTGTAATGGCGAAATCGGACTGATGGCAAAAGGCTCGTCGGTGGCGGTGGTTGAACTTTAACGCCGAACAGAACGGGCGTTTTGGGCACCCAGTACACGAATGGTTTTCACACCCTCAAGCGTGTGATTCGAAATGAAATAGCCCACATTTACTTCGCGTGAATGCGGGGTGGACATTTTTTCGAAACCTAACGGTTGCTGAATGCGCAAAGTGAAGGTTAACACACCGTTTATCGGTAATTTGTCAAACTCGGGTACCAGTGCGGCATCCCAATAGCCTTGGGTCGGGGGCAGGCCAACGGCGTGAATAATTGCGCCGCCGGCATTTTTTTCAATTTTCAAGGATGTGACTTGGGCCACCAGTTTTCGCAAATCTGCTGCTTTGGTCGGAATTTCCACTTCTTTCAGTGTTTCTTCGCGACTGCCGCCAAACCAGTTGAGCGGATTAAACTTGCTTGCGCAACCTGCCAGCAGCACAGCGCTCAACAATATCATTGCAAATGGTGTTTTCATCAAACCAGCCCTCTTAATTCGTCCCTTTCCGATTATCTTATCTGAACGGCTTTGAAAAGGCATCATGCGGGTACTGGACCTTTTTGCCGCTGATGATTATCTGGATATCAGCAAATCAGGAGCAAATCATGGCCACAGCTGCCTTTGAAGACATCGCCGAAAATTTTGACTTTATGGAGGATTGGGAAGACCGTTACCGGTTTGTAATTGATCTGGGCAAGGCGCTTGCACCGCTTGAGGATGCGTTCAAGGTGCCGGCGACCAAAGTTGACGGCTGCACATCGCAAGTCTGGATCATGCCCCGGATCAAGGGGGCGGGGCAGGCGGCAATTTTTAAATTTCATGGCGACAGTGACGCGATGATTGTGCGTGGTCTGGTGGCCGTTCTCGAAGCGCTTTATAATGGTTTGACTGTGGCCGAGGTGCTGAAGGTGGACGCGGGAGGCGAGCTGGCGCGCTTACAATTAAACGATCATTTGTCAGCGCAGCGCAGCAACGGATTGCGGGCCATGGTAGAACGCATTCGCAAGGTGGCCGGCGAAACGGCGGCGGGCTAACTTATCTGGCAACCTGATGCAGGGTGGTTTCCAGATCGCCGTAACCGGTAAACCGGCGCTCGTAGTTTAGCCCCATACGGATTGCGATCTTGGCGGCTTTTTCGTCCAGATCCGGTTGATTGGTTTGGGCCTGATAAACCAGTTTTTCGTAATTTCCGAAATACATTTCCAACAGCTGTGGATGACGGTCCAGCCCCATTGGTTTCCAGACAAAAGCATCAAACTGGCGGACCAGAAAATCGGTCAGATAAAATGCGGTGCATTCATCCTCGGCCAGCTTGGCAAAGGTGTCGTTAGTTTCAAAAAACGAATAACAATGCGGCCCTTCGACCATTTTAACCCCGAGTTCCTTGCACTTTTTCAACAAAAGCCCGCCTGTGCCGCAATCCGCGTAGACCACAAAAATTTCAGCGTATTGCGCACGATTTTTCAGCACAGATTTTTCAACCGCTGCCGGAATTCGGTCAGGGTAAAGATGCAGGTTTGCAGGCAGACAGGTCAGGTCCATATGAGACCATGCATTGGTTTTGATCAGTGTCAAAATCTCGTGGGCCAAAGCACCGCAAGCCAGCAGTAAAATCCGGCCATTATTATCGCTGGCTTCAAGACCGTTACCGGATACTATCTGATCACCCATCTTCATGCCCAACTATCCGGCAGGTAACTGATTGTGTTTGTTGGCCATGAAGCCTTTGGCGGTTTCCACAGCAACGGCCGCGTCACGGCAATAACTGTCAGCGCCGATTGCCTTGCCAAATTCTTCGTTCAGCGGCGCACCGCCAACCAGCACAATGTAATCCTCGCGGATACCTTGCTCGATCATCGTGTCGATCACCACTTTCATATATGGCATGGTTGTGGTCAACAGCGCGGACATGCCCAAAATATCGGCATCTTCACGCGACAGCGCCTCCAGATAATCCTCGACCGGATTGTTGATGCCCAGATCGATCACCTCGAATCCGGCACCTTCCATCATCATGCCAACCAGATTTTTGCCAATATCGTGGATGTCACCCTTAACTGTGCCAATGACCATTTTGCCCATGCGCGGCGCACCGGATTCAATCAGTAGAGGTTTAAGAGTTTCCATCCCCCCCTTCATAGCGCCCGCAGCCAGTAGAACTTCCGGAACAAACAAAATGCCATCCCGAAAATCATTACCAACAATGGTCATGCCAGCGACCAGCGCCTCGGTCAAAACGCGGTAAGGCTGCCATTTGCGTCCCAGCAAAATGTTCACGCCTTCCTCGATTTCCTCTTTCATGCCGTCATAAAGGTCATCGTGCATTTGCAAGACCAGTTCGTCATCGGACAATTCAGCCAGAATGATATCGTCTTCTTCATCGGACATTTTCATATTCCTTATCTATGCGCCAATTGCGCTACTTGCGCCGTGTTGTTTTAACCAGAGTGCCAATATTTACGATTTTTGTATGGCGATTTACGACATTAAGCGTTTTGGCGCCGACTAAATACGGGTTAATCCTTGCGGCGGCGGGTTCTTCGTGGGCTTGGGGCGGCACCATCTGTACCATCGGAAACGGATGAAAAGCTGCCAAGGGTCTGGGCAATTGTATCAAGCGTCGGGCGTGCACCCTTTGTGTGGGATTCCAGCGCGCGGCGCATGGCCCGCAGATGATCCGGTGTCGTGCCGCAACAGCCGCCAATAATTTGCGCACCGCAATCAACCGCAAGGCAGGCGTATTGGCTCATTAATTCGGGGGTGCCATCGTAATGGATGTGGCCATCAACAAATTTCGGGATGCCGGCATTGCCTTTTGAAATAATCGGGATTTCAGGCGCTTGGGCCGAAAAGCCCAAAACAGTGCGCAAAATATCAGAGGATCCAACCCCGCAATTTGCCCCGAAAGCCAGCGGTGGATTTTTGATTTTCTCAACCATTTTCACCATATCAGCCGAAGTAATCCCCATCATGGTGCGCCCGGCGGTGTCAAAGCTCATGGTGCCGCACCAGTCGATATCGGCCAGTGCAAAGGCTTCGGCCGCGGCGATGAATTCTTCGGGGGCGGAAATGGTTTCGACCCACAAAACATCTGCGCCGCCTTCTTTTAGACCCTCGGCCTGCTCATGAAAAATTTCGACAGCCAGTTCATGTGTCAGCTCGCCCAAAGGGGCCATGATTTCGCCCGTTGGGCCAACGGATCCGGCCACAATAACAGGGCGACCGGCCCTGTCTGCCACCTCGCGGCCAATTTCGGCCGATATGCGCGACAACTCGCGGGCGCGTTTTTCGGCGCCGTGCAATTTAAGGCGTGCGCCGTTGCCACCAAAGCTGTTGGTCAGAAATAAATCACTGCCGGCATCGACTGCACCTTTGTAAAGGGCGGTAATTTTATCGGGGTGCTCTACATTCCACAATTCCGGCGCATCACCCGAACTTAGCCCCATATTAAACAGGGTGGTTCCCGTAGCACCGTCCGTCAGAATCCAGCTACGTTCCGCAAGCATACGCTTAAGGGCATTTGTCATAATTTCGGGCCTTTCATAGGGCAATTGGCCGTGCGCACGGCTTCTTCTGTTGTATTTGCCACGTTTAGGGTCGGTGGTGCAAACTAAAATTTATCATAATGATCTTGAATTGATTGGTGTATTTTGCCTCAAAGCATTTCGTTTTTAGCTGAAACACACTGCGTGTATCAGGCGTTTGCAAACAAAACGTTCACAAAAAAGAGGCCCGCAGGAAATGCAGGCCCCGAATTTGATTAACTATAAGGTGTAATAGCCTGTTATTCCTAAACTTCTTCAAAAATTTGCGCTTTTGCAATCCGGCGAAATTTTTGCATTTTTTTGCGGATTTTCTCCGGGCTGGATTTATCACCCAAATCAGCAGAAACTTTACGCACCACATCCTCGTGGCCCGGCTCTTCCAAATCAGCGATCACAACCGTTTTTGCATATGCTTCAGCCTCGTCACCGGCTATTCCCAGCTTTTCAGCAGCCCACAATCCCAACAGTTTATGAGATCTGGCACTTGCTCTGAATTGCATATCCATATCATGGGCATATTTATTTTCAAATGCGGCTTCACGTTCTTTGAATGTGTTCATTATCTTCCTCATTTTCGTCTGATTTGGTTCCTTATTAATATGGCCTTGATTGGCTGTTTTCGCAAGGGCAAAGCGCTAGAATAATTATCGGTTCTTGCAGCAATTGCAGCCATGGCGTATAGGGCGCGTAAAGGCGGCGCTCCAAAGCCGCACCCTGTTCAGTTCGGAGACCCCATGGCACGCGGCAAAATGATATATGAAGGCAAGGCAAAAATTCTGTACGAAGGTCCTGACCCCGATACATTGGTGCAGTATTTCAAGGATGATGCCACCGCCTTCAACGCCCAGAAAATGGAAGTGATTGGCGGCAAAGGCGCGTTGAATAACCGGTTGAGCGAGTTTTTCATGCAAGGTTTGATGCAGATCGGCATCCCGACCCATTTCATCAAGCGTCTGAATATGCGCGAACAATTGATCCGGCGGGTTGATATTATTCCGCTTGAGGTGATCGTGCGCAATGTGGCGGCGGGTTCGATTTCCAAACGCTTGGGGATGGAGGAAGGCAGCCAGTTGCCACGCCCGATTGTCGAGTTTTCCTATAAAGATGACGCGTTGGGTGATCCGCTGGTGCCCGAAGAATATATTAGCGCCTTTGGTTGGGCCAGCCAGCACGAGCTGGATGAAATCGTTTCGATTGCCTTGCGGGTGAATGATTTTCTGTCCGGCGTGATGTTGGCGGTCGGCATCAAACTGGTGGATTTCAAAATCGAAATCGGCCGGGTTATCGAGGGCGATTTCCAGCGTTTGATTGTGGCCGACGAAATCAGCCCCGACAGTTGCCGTTTGTGGGATATCAAAACCGGTGAAAAGCTGGACAAAGATGTATTTCGTCGTGATCTGGGCAATCTGGCCGACGCTTATACCGAAGTTGCGCGCCGCCTTGGGGTGTTGCCCAGCAATACGCCAAAACCTGGCAAACCGACGCTTGTGAATTAGGGGATTTATAATGAAAGCAGTTGTAACTGTAATGTTGAAAAACGGTGTTTTGGACCCGCAAGGCAAGGCCGTGCATCACGCGCTGGATTCGCTGGGTTTTTCGGGGGTTGACGCGGTGCGCCAAGGCAAGGTGATCGAGCTGGATCTGGCCGAAACAGATGCTGCAAAAGCCCAACA
>DOHJ01000129.1:0-15755 GCA_003535335.1 Paracoccaceae bacterium
GCGATTGTGTTTGACGAATATGACGCGGGGCGTGCCGATGTGATGTTTGTAATCCAGCGCGTGCTGGAACATGACGGCAAACTAACCCTGATGGACCAAAACGAGGTGATCACACCGCACCCGTCTTTCCGTCTGTTTGCCACCTCCAACACTGTTGGTTTGGGTGACACGACGGGTCTTTATCACGGCACACAGCAGATCAATCAGGCCCAGATGGACCGCTGGTCACTGGTTTCGACCCTGAATTATCTAAGCCACGACGCCGAAACCGCCATCGTTTTGTCAAAAAACCCGATTTACAACACCGAAGATGGCCGCAAGCAAATCAGCCAGATGGTAACCGTGGCCGACCTGACCCGCACGGCATTCATGAATGGTGATCTGTCGACCGTAATGTCACCCCGTACCGTGATCAACTGGGCGCAAAATGCTACGATTTTCCGCAATGTCGGCTTTGCCTTCCGGCTGTCATTCCTGAACAAATGTGACGAACTTGAACGCCAGATGGTGGCCGAACTTTATCAAAAATGTTTCAATGAAGAGCTGCCGGAATCCGCTGCGAGCGCGAGCATTGGATGATCAAACCAACGGAAAACCCCGCTGATCCTTTTAAAAAGGCACTGGCAGACGCCACCAAAGTAATGGCGGATGATCCCGAATTATCCGTCAGCTACACTGTGCACACATCGGGTTCGACAAATGACACCATGCGCCTGCCCCAAGTCAGCCGCAGACTGAAACGGGCCGAAGTTCTGCTGGCCCGTGGCACCGCCGACGCATTGGCCTTGCGCCACAAATACCACGATCAGGCCGCCCATGCGCGTTACGCCCCCGAAGGCGATCTGGCCCGCGGTATTTACGAGGCAATGGAAACCGCCCGTTGCGAGGCCATCGGCGCCAGATCGATGCCCGGCACCCTTACCAATATCAACGCCAAAATCGCTGCGGATGCCGGCAATCGTGGCTATGGCCGGATCACTGACAAAAACGAGGCACCCCTATCGGAGGCCGCCGGATATCTGGTCAGGAATTTGGCAACCGGACGTGATTTGCCGGCAGACGCACAAAATATTCTGGACCTTTGGAAGGATTCAATCCTTGGAAAAGCCGGTGCCACATTAGAAAACCTGCAAGACAGTTTGGCCGACCAGACCGAATTTGCCAAATTCACCCGTCAGGTGATTGCCGATCTGGGGTATTCCGATCAGCTGGGCGATGATCCCGACGGCCAAGACGACAATGCAGAAGATCAAGCCGAAGAAGACGACAGCGAGCAAGAAGACCCCGACAATGAGGGCGGCGAGGACGATCAGGAAGAAGAAGACGCCTCGGCCCAGCAATCGCAAGAAGAACAACAAGACGCGATGCAGTCCGAGCTAAGTTCCGATGATTTGGCCGATTCAGAACAGGCCGAGGAAACCGAATTACCCGAAGGCGACGAGCCCACCGACCATCCAACCCCTGCCCCGATTTCCTATGCAGATCCGGATTACGATGTATTCTGTACCGATTTTGACGAGGAAATCAAAGCCGAGGAATTGGCAGAACCGGCCGAGCTGGAACGGCTGCGGACCTATCTTGACCAGCAGCTTGAACCGCTAAAAGGTGCGGTTTCACGCCTTGCCAATAAACTGATGCGTCGCCTTCAGGCCCAACAAAACCGCTCGTGGGAATTTGATCTGGAAGAGGGTATTTTAGACGCGGGCCGTTTGGCGCGTGTGGTGGCCAACCCGACCACCCCGCTGTCGTTCAAACAGGAAAAAGACACCGAATTTCGTGACACCGTGGTGACGTTGCTGATCGATAATTCCGGTTCAATGCGGGGCCGGCCGATTTCGATTGCCGCGATTTGCGCCGATGTTTTGGCCCGCACGCTGGAACGCTGTCAGGTCAAGGTCGAGATTTTGGGCTTTACCACCCGGGCCTGGAAAGGCGGGCAATGCCGTGAAAAATGGCTCGGCTCCGGGCGTCAGCAAATTCCGGGGCGGCTGAATGATCTGCGCCACATCATTTATAAATCTGCCGATGCGCCATGGCGCCGCGTGCGGCCCAATCTGGGGTTGATGATGAAAGAGGGTTTGCTGAAGGAAAATATCGACGGCGAAGCGCTGGAATGGGCGCACCGGCGCATGAGCGCGCGGCCCGAAGCGCGTAAAATTCTGATGGTGATTTCCGATGGCGCGCCGGTAGATGATTCAACCCTGTCGGTTAATCCGGCCAATTATCTGGAAAAACATCTGCGCGATGTGATCAATATGGTTGAAAAGCGCCGCGTGGTCGAGTTGCTGGCCATTGGCATCGGCCATGATGTGACGCGCTATTATGATCGCGCTGTCACCATAACAGACGTCGAGCAATTGGCCGGTGCGATGACCGAACAGTTGGCCAGCCTGTTTGATACCGACCCCAGAGCGCGGGCGCGGATTTTGGGAATAAAGCAGGCCAGTTAAGTCTGGTTAACTTTTATGCCTGCGGCGCAGGTATTTTTAGCAAGAAGAAGGGGCGCGGATTTGTTTCAGTCATTTGAAGTTGTTTCATCGCCTGAAACCGGGCCAAAACGGTTAGAATTGTTGCGTGCGGAATTGCGAGCCGAGGGGCTGGACGGGTTTTTGGTTCCGCGTGCCGATGCCCATCAGGGCGAGTATGTGGCCGATTGCGATGCGCGGCTGTCTTGGTTAACCGGATTTACGGGATCGGCCGGTTTTGCCGCAATTTTAGCCGAAACCGCCGGTGTATTTATTGATGGCCGTTATCGTAGCCAAGTTAAATCTCAGGTTGATCTGGAGCATTTCACACCGGTTCACTGGCCAGAAATCAAGCTGGGAAACTGGTTGATTGAGGCGCTGCCAAAAGGTGGCACGGTTGGCTATGATCGCTGGCTGCATACCCGGCGCGAGATTGAAGAACTAGCTGATTTACTGGATGAGAGCGGAATAAACTTACAGCCCTGCGCCAATTTGGTTGATCGTATTTGGCAAGATCGGCCTGCAAAGCCAAGCGGTAAGATCGATCCGCATCCAATTGAATTTTCCGGCGAAATCCACACCGATAAAGCCGCGCGTCTAGCTGTAATTTTAAAACAAAGCGGCGACAATTCTGCAATTCTGACATTGCCCGACAGTATTTGCTGGCTGTTGAACATTCGTGGGAATGATGTGTCGCATAATCCGGTTGTTCAGAGTTTTGCGATTTTGAACTGTGATGCGAGTTGCGATTTCTTTGTGGAGCGAAGCAAAGCCCAACAGCTGCAGGCGCATTTGGGCGATCAGGTTCGATTGCATGATATTTCCGAATTTGAAGCTGCGCTGCACCAGCTGAAAGGTCAGGTTCGGCTGGATCCTGACACCGCACCCGATATGGTCGCTGCCATTTTAGAGCAATCGGGCGTTCGTCTGCGGTTTGCAGCTGACCCCTGCATCCTGCCCAAGGCCTGTAAAAACCAAGTTGAAATAACCGGTGCGCGCAATGCACATTTACGTGATGCTGTGGCAATGGTTCAGCTGCTGTGCTGGCTAGATCAAGCGGCCCCGAAAGGGCAATTGAGCGAGATTGATGTTGTCACAAAGCTGGAAAAGTTGCGCCGCCAAACTGGTAAATTGCGCGACATCAGTTTTGAAACCATCAGCGGTAGCGGACCAAACGGAGCCATCATTCATTACCGCGTTAACAAGGACAGTAATCGCACGATTTCAAGTGGCGAAATGTTGCTAATTGACAGTGGCGGCCAGTATCAGGACGGCACCACCGACATCACCAGAACCATTGCTGTTGGCCGTGTCGGAATTGAGGAAAAAACCTGCTTTACCCGTGTGTTACAAGGCATGGTTGCCATATCCAGAGCCCGATTTCCCAACGGGTTAACCGGCCGTGATCTGGACCCGTTGGCGCGTTATCCGCTTTGGTTGGCCGGGCTTGATTACAATCATGGAACCGGCCACGGTGTTGGCTCGTATTTATCCGTCCACGAAGGTCCGCAGAGGATTTCACGGGCGACTGATGTGGCGCTACAAACCGGCATGATTCTGTCAAACGAGCCGGGCTATTACCGCGAAGGGGCCTTTGGCATCCGGATTGAAAACCTGATTGTCGTAGAAAACGCCCCTGCCCTGAGCGGTGCCGATAAGCGCGATATGTTGAGCTTTGAAACCCTGACCCATGTGCCGATTGACCGGCGCTTGATTGTCACCAAAATGCTGAGTGAGGGCGAGCGTAACTGGGTAAATGCCTATCACGCCAAAACCCTTGAAATGTTATCGCCGCATCTGGATGAAATAACCCGAAAATGGCTAAATGTTGCTTGTGCTACTTTGTAGCGTGCATTTTTCCGCAACGGTATGCTATAGTGTGCCTTCATCTATATGAAAAACCCATAGCCGCGAAGGGGATGCGCAGATGTCGAACCATATCAAAATACACAAAGAAACAGGTAAATGGGTTGTGCGAACCGGCGGCGCGGTCATTGCCGAGACATCAAACGCGTTTGAATTGATCGAAGGCGAAAAAACGCCGGTGATTTATTTTCCACGGGCCGATATTGCGATGGCATTTCTGGACCAAACCGAACAATTCAGCCATTGCCCCCACAAAGGCGATGCACGTTATTTTTCGATCCATACCAAAAGCGTCGTTCTGGAAAATTCGGCCTGGTCTTATGAAGATCCGTCACCGGCTGCAGCCCGGATCAAAAACCATTTGGCATTCGATCCGGCACAGGTTGCCATTGAAGAATTATAGGTTTTTATAGCCTGACGATTTTATTTTTATTCTTTTGTCAGGCTATAAGTCTTTGATTTTACGCGCATGCTTCGTAAATTTTGGTATCAAAATTCACTCCCGTGCGCTATATTAACGAAACCGCAGGTTTGAGCGGCTAAGTTGATCCACAGAAGTACATCCCATCAGTTTCATATCTCGCTCTAGCTCGGCGCGGTATTGACCCAAAGCGCGCTCAACCCCCGCTTCACCGGCAGCAGCCAGAGCATAAAGATAAAGCCGACCACCCGAACAGGCCTTGGCCCCGATCGAGAGCGCTTTTAGCACATGGGTGCCACGCTGGATACCGCCTTCGCAAATCACGTCAATTTTATCACCAACCGCGTCAACGATTTCGGCCAGCTGGTCAAAATTAGAGCGCGAACCATCCAGTTGACGCCCCCCGTGATTGGACACCATAATGCCGGTACAGCCGATATCAACGGCCCGTTTGGCATCTTCAACGCTCATAATTCCCTTCAGGGCAAAATGACCGCCCCATTGCGAGCACAGCTTTTCAGCGTCATTCCAGTTCATCGACTGATCCAGCATGTTGGAAAAATAATCGCCAACCGATGTATTGGTGCTGGTGCCCTCGGAAACATGGTCTTGCAACATCGGCAGCTGCATCTTTTCGCGCAGCATATAATTGATGCCCCACATTGGTTTGGTGGCAAAACTAAACAGGCTGGATGGCGTCAATTTGGGCGGCGAGGTAAAACCGGTGCGCAAATCACGTTCACGATTGCCGCCGGTGATCGTATCGACAGTCAGGGCCATCACGTCAAATTTGGCCGCTTTGGCGCGTTCCAGCATGGCATCATTCAGGCCACGATCTTTGTGAAAATAAAACTGGAACATTTTAGGCGTGTCGTTCAGGGCGCTGATTTCTTCAAGGCTAACCGTGCCCAAGGACGACACCCCGAACATGGTGCCGTATTTGCCAGCCGCTTTGGCCACACCGCGCTCGCCGTGATGGTGAAACAGCCGTTGCAGGGCGGTGGGTGCGCAATAAAGCGGCATGTCGATTTTCTTGCCAAAAATGGTGGTCGACAGATCGACCTCTTCAACCCCGGCTAAAACGCTGGGCACCAGATCGACATCATCATAGGCCGAGGTGTTGCGCCGGTAGGTGACTTCGTCATCGGCGGCACCGTCAATATAATGGAAAATCGGGGCCGGTAGACGTTTTTTTGCAAGCTTTCTAAAATCCTGAAAGTTGTGGCAATTCTTTAAACGCATGATGTGATTCCTGTTAAACCTGTAAATTGGTAATGTATTTATACCAATTCACAGAATTCACAAGGTATTATCTGCAACCGGCTCAGGAATGCTCCTCGGCAGCGGTTGCCGCCAAGGCACGATTATAGGCCTGCAAGGCATCAATTTGAAACAAAGCCCCGCGCAAATCAGGCGCTTTGTTTTCGCCACCCAGCGAAACCACCGGAATAAAATTGCGCATTGCGGTATCAAACAGCGGCATTGCCTGCTCCAGGGTCGCATTGGCATCGACATAAATACCTTGCTCAATCAAATCCCAGCAGGTTTGCTCATCGGCGGCATATTCGCCATCTTTGGCCCGCATCGAACTTGCAACACGGCACATCGCCAGTAAATACGCCTGCGGTCCGTCCGCCAGCCGGATACCTTTTCGATGCAGAACGCTGAGGAAAAACGAGTGCTTCACCAGACGGCTGGAAATAGCCGTGGACATCGACACCGCCACCATCACCGCAAGCCCTGTTTGCCAATCTCCTGTCAGCTCGAACACAATCAGCGTGGTGGAAATTGGCGCGCCCAACACGGCTGCGGCCACCGCCCCCATTCCGGCCAGCGCATAAATCGTGGACGAACCTGACACTTCGGGAAAAACCGAGGTTGCCAGCAGGCCAAACGTCAATCCGGTCAAGGCCCCCAACATCAAGGAGGGTGAAAAAATGCCGCCACCCATCCGACCGGCGATGGTAATCGACACCGCCACCACCTTGATTATCGCAAATAATACAGCCGAATACAGCACCAGATCACCGGTCAAAGCCCGCGAGGTGGTTTCATAACCAACCCCGATAATATGCGGAAACCAGATCGCCAACACCCCCAGCATAGCGCCGGCAATTGCAGGGCGTAGCCAGCGTGGAATACCGAGTTTGTTTTGCAGCGTTGTCCCGGCTTCTTCGGCCCAGAACACCGATTTCATCATTATGACCGCCACCAAACCGCAAATAATGCCCAACAGTAAAAACGCCGGTAGCTCGGCATAAAACGCCAGCGAGCCGTCGACCGGCAAATGAAATTCGGTCACATCACCCAGATAAATCCGGCTGATCACCGTGCCTGAAACCGACGCAATCACGATCGGCGCAAAGGCATGCACGGCAAAATGGCGCAGCACGACCTCTAGCGCAAACAGCGCACCCGCAATCGGCGCGTTAAACGAAACCGACACGGCCGCCGCCACCGCGCAACCCAGCAAATCGCGACCGGTGATGCCGCTGGCGTTAATCCGGTTCGAAACCCAGCTGGAAATCACCGCGGCCAGATGCACCACCGGCCCCTCGCGCCCGCTGGAACCACCCGAGGCCAGCGTAATCATCGAGGCCAAAGCCGATGCCAGACCTTCTTTTTGTTCAACCCGACCCTGATTAATCGCCGATCCCTCGATCACATCAGCCACCGATCGCACCACGCCGTCATCGGTAAACCTGTGCAAAATCAGCCCGACCACCAGCCCGCCGGCCGTCGGGATCAAAATCAGCCAGTACCAGTGCAGGTTTTCGGCAAATGTATGCAGCATGTGCAAATCTTCGGCCCCGTACAGCCAACCTTGCAAGGCCGAAATACCTTTGCGAAAGCCAAGTGCCGCATAACCCGAAGCAATGCCGATCAGCAGCGCAATGAACCAAAATTGCACCTGCCCGGGGCTGTGGCGCACCATTGCCCGCCAGTTGTTCAGCAGCCATTCACGGCCTGCATCCAACAGGTGCAAAAATACGGTTAAGATGGCTGTCATACGATTTTGGCCCTACCCATTAATGCGGACTCCCTTATCAGGCTGGTTTGATCTAGTCTGCAATGAAACGGGTAAGGGAGCAAAAAATGTCCATCAAAACCGCAATCACAGCCTTGTCTGCAATCCTAGGCGATCAGCTTAGCCTATCCAAGCCCGATCTTGAGGCGCATGGCCAATCCGAAAGCCATTTCGCCCCCGCCCTGCCCGATGCGGTTGCTTATCCTGAAAACACCGCACAGGTGGCGGAAATCGTCAAAATCTGCAACGCGCATGATTGCCCCGTGATCGCTTACGGGGCCGGAACCGCGCTGGAGGGGCACACATTGGCCCCCAAAGGCGGTGTCACGCTTGATCTGGGCAAAATGAACAAATTGTTAAAAATCAATGCCGAGGACATGGATGCCGTGCTGCAACCGGGCCTGACCCGCGAGGAGTTGAATACCGAATTGCGGGCAACGGGGCTGTTTTTTCCGGTTGATCCCGGGGCCAATGCCACGCTTGGCGGTATGGCCAGCACCCGGGCCAGCGGCACCACGGCCGTACGTTACGGCACCATGCGCGACAATGTTGTGGCGCTCGAGGTGGTGCTGGCGGACGGGCGGATTATTCGCACAGGCAGTCGCGCGCGCAAATCCTCCTCGGGTTATGATTTGACCGCGCTGTTTGTTGGTGCCGAAGGCACGCTGGGCATCATCACCGAACTGACCTTGCGCCTGCATGGTCAACCCGAGGCGGTTTCATCAGCCGTTTGCGCCTTTAACACCATAACCGACGCGGTAAACGCGGTGATTTGCACCATCCAGATGGGCATTCCAATGGCACGAATCGAATTTATCGACGAAGATACCACACGGGCCTGCAACGCATTTTCCGGCACCGACATGGCGCAAGTGCCGCATTTAATGGTCGAATTTCATGGTTCGGACGCCGGTGTGGCCGAACAGGCCGAAACTTTTGGCGAAATCGTTGCCGATATGGGCGGAACCGGATTCAAGTGGTCCTCAAAGCCCGAGGAACGCAAGGCACTTTGGCAAATGCGCCACAATGCCTATTACGCCTGTTTGGCCCTGCGCAAAGGCGCTGTTGCACTGATCACCGATGTTTGCGTGCCAATTTCGCGCCTTGCCGAGGCGGTTGAGGCCAGCCGTCAAGACATTGCCGCAAGCCCGCTGCAGGGGCCGATTTTAGGCCATGTCGGAGACGGGAATTACCACGCGATGTTTCTGGTGGAACCGGGAAATAACGCCGAAATGAAGCTGGCAAAAGAGCTGTCCAATCGCATGGTTGAACGGGCGTTGAAAATGGGTGGAACCGCCACGGGCGAGCACGGCATTGGCATGGGAAAACAGGATTATATGCAGGCTGAACATGGGGATGGCTGGGCATTGATGGGGGAAATCAAGCAAGCTCTGGATCCAAAAAACACGCTTAATCCCTCCAAGGTAGTCCGATCGCAACCCAACAACCCCTAAAATTGTTCTGCGCAACCTATTTCGTGCACTTAAGCTGAACATATCTGGACCTAAAGCTACTATTGCTAGTATGTTATTATCATTAGCAATAATAAAACAATTTTCCCGTTAGTATTATTAGTAAAAGCAGATGTCTTTGGCATTTCATGAAAATGTTTGCCAAATTCATGTATATTTGCAGGAAACGGTGTAAGGGGACTGAATGAGCGCGCAAAATGACAAACAAAATCGGGAAACGCCGCCAGAGGTGCGCGATGAAGTGATCGAGCGCCTTTACGATGTGGCGATGGACCCCAGTAAATACGAAGAATTGCTGGACCATTGGGAAAGCATGATCAAACCGCTGCGCAAAGGTGCCAACGAGCGCCTTGTCGGGCTGGATATTGATGCACAATACAGCAGCCATTTTACCCGCGCGGATAAAGTTCTGGAAAAACTGGGCGACAGCCCGCAACCCAGCGACCATCTGGCCAATGTTGACAAAGCGGCCGCATTTTTAATCGGCCCGGATTTACGAATTGCCGACGCAAACCCGGCTGCCCTATCCGCTTTGGCCATTTCCAAGGGCGATAAACTGTCGGAATTGCCGGTTCTGGCTGAGGACATAAAAGAGCTGGAACGCCAAATCGCTCTGAGGCTGATTAGCAATTCGGATGATGCCATTATTATCAAGGCACGGCTGGAAAATAGCCAAAAACAGATTTTGTTCCAATTACAAACCCTGCGCCAAGATGATGCCGCACCAATGGTGGTGGTGATTAGCTCTGAACTAAGTTGGCCAAGCGGCTTTGATACCTTGCTGAAAAACACCTTCGAGCTAACCACGGCCGAGGTTGAAATCATACGGGCCTTAACCGACGGTCAAACGCTTCAGTTTATTGCCGAGCAACGGGGGCGTTCGGTGAGCACTGTGCGGGCGCAATTAAAATCGGTTTTGTCAAAAACCGAAACCCACTCACAAACCGAACTGGTCCGCCTGACCCTGTCGATGATGGATATTGCCACTTATACCGAAGACAAGGCTGCGACTATTTCCGGTGAAAGTGTCGGCACCAAATATCTGATTTCACGCCCGTTTCATATGCTGACCCTGCCTGATGGGCGCATTATGGAGTATTTGTTATTAGGCGATCAAAACGGGCGGCCTTGCATTTTTTACCCGCAAGATTACGGCTTTACCCGTTGGCCTGCGTCAGCCGAAGCCGAAGCGGAAAAGCGCGGCATTAAGGTGATTGTGCCAATCCGCCCCGGCTATGGAAAATCAACCCCGGTAGCGAAAAATCTGCCCTTGGGGGAAACCGTCGCCCAAGACACCGCCGAACTGATGACACATCTGGGAATAAATAAATGCCCTGCAATGACAATGGGTTCTGACGTTTTTTTCGCCTTGCATTTCCATCACAAATACCCTGACAGGATCAGCGCAATCATTTCGGCAAGTGGCACCATGCCATTTGAAACTTCGGCCCAATACGAGCGGATGGACAAATGGTATCGCTTCATTCTGGCCAGCGCGCGCTACACGCCGCACTTATTGCCCTTCATGGTAAAAGCCGGATTTTCACTGGCCAGACGGTTGGGAAAGCGCAAATTCGTTCATGCAGTTTTTGGCCAATCAGCCGCCGATATTAAGACCTTTGAAATCCCCGAGGTTTACGAGGCCATGGTGTGTGGATCAGAGGTTTGTTTGTCGGAAACCTACACCGCGCATAATGCATTTGCCGCAGAAGTCCTGGCTCAGGAACGCAAGGATTGGGGCTATTTGATTGAGGCTGCGCAGCATTCTGTGCCGGTTTATTATTTCAACGGGCAACAGGATCCGCAAGTTCCTCTGGACAGTTTACGTGAATTTCAACAGAAATATCCGTGGGTTACGTTTTATGAATTTGAGGATGCCGGACAATTGGTTTTTTTCCTTAAATGGCCCGAAATTATTCCGGTGATCGAAAAATATTTATAAAATATTACGATTTACCCCAAATGGGGTATGACAAATCTGATGATCCTGCCCCATAGTCGACTGATTGATACGACGGTAAACAGACACTCGCTGCAAACCCGACCACTTTTAGAATTGGGCATCTCGCTTTGAGATGGTTGGTTTAGAATAACTTTTTATCGGTTCGCCGGGATTCAGAGCGGTACATTTGGTGGCAATGGCACATTGTATTTAGTGTTAAACGCCGGATGACCGCTTTGGGTTTTTTGTGCAGTCGTTAGTTCGGGTTTAACAACGATTTGGCCGCATCTTTGGCCGCATCCGTGACTGTATCGCCGGAAAGCATCCGCGCGATTTCTTCGACCCGCTGATCGCAATCCAGTGACTGCACGCTTGTGCGTGTTTGCCCCTTTAAAACAGCCTTTTCAACCCTGAAATGATGCCCGCCTTTGGCCGCTACCTGCGGTGAATGCGTGACCACCAAAACTTGGGAATCATTGGCAAGGGCAGCCAAACGCCCCCCCACAGCCGCGGCAGTTGCGCCGCCAACACCGCGATCAATTTCGTCAAAAATCATCGTAATTCCGCTGGATCTGGCCGTCAGGCAAACCTTGAGCGCCAATAAAAACCGCGACAGCTCGCCGCCCGAGGCGATTTTGTTAAGCGGCCCGGCCGGAGCGCCGGGATTGGTTACAACACTAAAAACCACCCTGTCCTGACCTTCTGCGCCAGCCTCGGCGCGGCTGATCTCGGTTAGAAACACGGCACGTTCCATTTTCAACGGGGCCAGCTCTACGGCCATAGCCTTGTCCAAAGCCCGCGCGGCTTTTTGGCGTTTTTGTGTTAATTTTTCTGCCTTGGCCTGATAATTGACCTGTTGTTTGTCCAGCTCGGACTGAAGCTTGGCAATATTATCCGCGCCTTGATCAAGCGCTGCCAGCTTTTGGCGCAACCCGTCGGCAAAACCGGCCAAATCATCGGGCTGAACCGCATGCTTGCGCGCCAAACCCCGGATTGCAAACAGGCGTTCCTCAACTATTTCCAAATCACCCGAATTAAACGACAGCCCCGCCAGCGCGGCCTCGACACCTTGCTGGGCTTCGGCCAGCGCGTTTTGAGCATCTTGCAGGTTAGAAAGCGGTGCGTCCAATCGGCCATCGGCCGCATCTGCAACCGGATCCAGCCACCGGCACGCATCGTTTAAATTGCCCTCGGCCCCGCCAAACCCCAGCGCATTTGCGGCCTTTTCAATATCCTCGCGAATACGTTGCGCGCCTTGCATCAACCGACGCTTGGCATCCAGATCCGCTTCTTCACCGGTTTGCGGCGCAAGGCCATCCAACTCCTCTACCGCGTGACGAAGAAATTCTTCTTCGGCCTTAACCGCTGCCAAATCAGCCTGTGCTTGGGTCAGTTTTGTTTGATAATCCGCCATCGCCCGCCACTGCTTGCGTAAATCGGATATAATACTGGAATGATTGCCAAAATCATCAAGCAACGCCATGTGCCCACGCGGGTTTAACAGGCCACGGTCATCAAATTGCCCGTGCAGCTCAACCAGTGTCTGCGACAATGCCCGCAGCACCTCGCCCGTAACACGACGATCATTAACCCACGCGGTTTTGCGCCCTTGTCTGGTATTTATACGACGTAAAATCAGCTCATTTTCGCAAGGAATGCCTGCGTCTTGCAAAACGCTGTGGGCGGCATGATCCTTGGGCAAATCAAACTCCACACTGACCTCGCCTTGATCAGCGCCCTCGCGGACCAATTCGGCCCGACCACGCCAGCCCAAGGCAAAACCCAGCGCATCAAGTAAAATAGATTTGCCTGCACCGGTTTCCCCCGTCAACACATTCAAACCGGGTTTAAACAACAGCTGCAGCCGCTCGATAATCAGAATATCGCGAATATCTAGGCTTTTAAGCATATTTTTCCCTGGCAAGACCCGCGTCGATCAGAGCCACTGACCTCTGATCATTTGGCGGTAAATTTTTGACAACCAGTTATTTCCACGGGATTTTGGCGTCAAACCACGCCCTGTCAGCAATTTATAACTATCCTGATACCATTCGGTTGATTTAAAGTTATGGCCAAGAATCGCGCCGGCTGTCTGGGCCTCGTCGTTCAATCCAAGCGAAAGATAGGCCTCGACCAAACGATGCAGCGATTCTGCGGTGTGTGTTGTGGTCTGGAACTGTTCAACAACCACGCGGAACCGGTTTATCGAGGCCGAAAAATTACCGCGTTTCAGGTAATAGCGGCCGATTTCCATTTCCTTGGAGGCCAGATGATCAAAGGCCAGATCAAATTTCAGGATGGCGGATCGGGCATATTCGCTATCAGGGTAACGCTCAATAACGGTGCGCAAAGCTTGCAGCGCCTGAAAGGTCAGTCCCTGATCGCGGCCCACATCGTCAATCTGGTCGTAATAGGAAATAGCCAGCAGGTATTGCGCATAAGCCGCGTCCTCGTCAGCCGGATAAAAATCAATAAACCGTTGAGCAGCGGCGCGGCTGTTTTCGTAATCTTTGGCTTTGTGATAGGAAAACGCCTGCATGATCAATGCGCGTTTGGCCCATTCGGAATAGGGGTACAGGCGTTCGACCTCGCCAAACAAATGGATTGCTTCTTTGGGTTTTTTATTGGTTTCAAGCTTATATTCGGCCTGCTTGTAAATGTCTTCGGCCGAATATGATTCCAGCGGTTTATCTTTTTCCCGAGCCGAGAATATACCACCAGAACACCCCGAAGTAATGGCCATTGCTGCCACCATTCCGACCAAAACTATCCGCGCTTTGCCGCCTGTCATTGCCGACTACCCCGTCATATGCCTGTTCAGGCCAATATTATGGCCTTTATTAACTTGATTCTATCTAGCACATAAAAATCCGCTGCAAAACGCCTTATTACACTTTGCATAATTGTTAGATCACCCTAGAAATTTTAGCGGTATTTACAACCATGAAACAGCCATAGCTGCGGTTTAAATGCAGGTAACCGGCAGTATGAAAAATTCAGGCCGATAATGGCAGATCAGCTAGGTGAACACCGACACCCGGCAGGCGCGATTCAATGGCATCATCGCAAGTAATCATCCGGTATGCAGCCGGTGTTGCAAACAATTTGCGCAACAATTTATTGGTCAGGGCATGACCGGAGCGGTGGCCATGATAACGCGCAAGCAAAGGCGCACCTGCAAGGGCCAAATCGCCTAGGGCATCCAGCATCTTATGGCGCACGGCCTCGTCAGGATGGCGCAATCCACCGGGCGAAACCACGCTGTCACCATCAATAACGACAGCATTTTCAACGCTACCACCCAGCGCCAGTCCCTTGGATTGCATCAGATCAACATCTTTTTGCAAACAAAATGTGCGGCTGTCCGACAATTCACGCACGAACGCGCCGTTTGCCATATTAAGGGTCTTGTTCTGGCGGCCGATCAGGGCGGAATCTTTGGCAAAATCTATATGGAAATCAATCTGCAGACTGCCTGCGGGCTCCAAGGTGGCATATGCCTCCCCGTGCGAAACCTCGACGGTTTGCAAAACTTCTATCGCGCGCACCGGTGCGTCCTGATATCGCAATCCAGTCGCCACAATCGCCGCAACAAAATCGGCAGAACTGCCATCCAGCACGGGAACTTCGGGGCCATCAATTTCAATCAGCACATTTTGCACGCCACAACCCGAAAGCGCGGCCATGATGTGTTCAATTGTCGAAACAGTCGCGCCAGAAGCATTGGAAATTTTAGTGCACAGACGGCTGTCGCAAACCGCATCCCAACGCGCAGCAACCAGAGCGTCGCCGGATATGTCGGTACGGCGAAACCAGATGCCGTAATGTGCCGAGGCAGGATGCAAAACCATGCGCACACGTTTGCCAGTGTGCAGGCCAATCCCGGAAAATCCAATCGATGTTTTCAGTGTTGTTTGCAAAACTTGCCTCATTTATCGCGCCGAACAGCATTATATCCGACAGGTTTGAGGTAAATGTTACGGACACGTTTCACAATGCAATCTTTGTAACAGATTGAAACATCTTGCAGGCCGTTGCGCGAAACCTTGCCAGACATCGCAATTACACCCGCTAAAGTGTTCTTTTTAAATGAAAAAGGCCCGCTTACCTGCGGGCCTTTACTCAAATAAAAGTGAGCCGGTTTTAGTTAGCCTGACGTCTCAGAAAGGCAGGTATCTCGATTTTCTCGTTATCGGCATCGGCCTGAACCGGATTGGCTTGGGGCTGTTCGCGCAAAGGCTGCGGTGCTGGTGCTGCGACCTCCTCGGCGTGTCCCGTCATCCGGTTGATCAGAGAGTTGATACCAAAACGTGGTTTTTCAGCCATCGGTTGAGACACCATTTGGGTTTGTTCGGCCATTGGCGCAGCCGCCGGTGTGTTCTGAATAGCCGCTTGCAACCGCTCCATTGCTTGTGGTGTTGGCCCCCCTGCCGCTGTTGGGCGTGGTGCAACAAATTGTGACGCTTCATGTTCGAATGCCTCGATGCTTTGCGAGTGCAATTCTGTTTGGCTCACTTCCGGCTGGTAGGCAGGAGGCGGCAGGTTGTCAGAAAAATCATCT